>NZ_JBECOV010000006.1:0-155017 GCF_040104435.1 Tenacibaculum sp. SSH1-16 | reverse complement strand
ACTTGTTCGTACTCACTTATCAAAAATTGATACTTCTGTAAATAGCTTCGAACTAGAGTTAAATCATCTGTATTTATACGCATAACAAAATATAAGATTTTGTCAACGAATTAGTTAACCTTTACAGAAATGACGTTTTTGACAGTCTTATTTTTGACCAAGATATACCCAATGGTCATTTTCTTTACAAAAAATAGAGTTTTCGTGAATCACATCGATACTACTATTTTCCATAAAAAAAGCTTTGAATTCAACTGTAGTTTCTGTTGTACGTAGCACTTCTAGTTTTATCCAATTAACAGCTTTTGTCCAAGCTAAAATATCTTTCTTTTCTCGCTTAGAAGGTCTGGTGCTGCTGTGGTGACTTTTTTGTAGGTAATTAATATCTGCTAAAACAAAAGCACTATATCTTGAACGCATTAGAGTTTCAGCTGAGGTAGCTGAATGAATATTTTGATGTGCTTTTTGACAGCAATCACTGTATTTTTTATTAGGGTTACATGGACACTGCATATTTATTTAATTGATTAACTCGGGCTGTTCTTGTATTCTAAAACAGCGTTCTTCTCCTAGAAATAAGGGATTTCCGTGTTTTTCAGACCAAAATCCATCTAAGATATTTTTAGAAAGGCAAGAGTACACAGCGACTCCTTTATATATGGTGTTATCATCGCCTCTGTAATTAAAGTTAATAACTAAAATGTTTTTTTTTAAAGAAACCAGTACCAAATTGTTCTTGTTGCTTGTTAATAAGCCATTTGGCAATAATTCTGTTGTCTTTATCAAGAGTTAAAGAGAGTGTGCCTTTGTAGGTGTTATCACTTTCATCTTGATTACTGCCTATAATATCATAAGTTCCTACTAAATCTTCTACTGTCATTTAATGTTCAATAATTAAGCAAAATTAAGATAGTTTATTATAAGTAACTACTTTTCTTGGTTAATAAGAGCAGTATTGTGTTTTTTTATTTTAATTTTTACATGCTTTGAGGCAGGCATATTACTACCTTTAACAGTATTGTGAATTGACACTAAAACATTAGTTTCCGGAAAATAAGTAACCGTGTTTTTTTCAGGAATAGGATATTCAACTATAATAAATAGTGGAGCAATACGCTCTGTATTGTCATCATAATTGTACAAGTCTACTTTATCACCTGCATTAAATCCTGCTTTTTCAATATCTTTTTTATTCATAAAAATTACACGACGCTCATTATAAACTCCGCGATAACGATCATCTAATCCATAAATAGTAGTATTGAACTGGTCATGAGTTCTTACCGTAGCCATTAAATACTCATCATCAGCCAATGTGTTTTTAGGTAATGTGGTTATAGAAAATGGAACACGATCTCCAAACTCTTTTGTTTTAAACCGTCCTTCACGAGCCGCATTAGGTAAGTAAAATCCGCCTTTTTGTTTTACACGAACATTGTAATTGTCAAAACCTGGAATACATTTTTCAATATCATCTCTCACAGCATCATAACTATTCATATAACGATTCCAATCAACCACACTTTTACTTCCTAAAGTAGCTTTTGCAATACGGCAAACAATATGAGTTTCGTTGATAAGTTTGTCAGATATTGGTTTTAATACTCCTTTAGACCACTCTACGATTCCCATGGCATTTTCAGCACTTGTATACTGATGCTCACCATTAATCATATCAATTTCACTTTTAGAAATAGTAGGCAAAATTAAAGCTTCTTTTCCATGAATTAAATGGGTTCTATTAAGTTTAGTAGAAACAGAAACAGATAAGTCTAGTTGTCTTAATCCGTTTGCAGTATAGGTGGTGTCAGGAGTAGCAGACAAGAAATTACCTCCCATACTAAAGTGTACTTTAACTTTTCCTTCATTCATTGCTTTTATAGTATCAACTACATCGTAACCGTTCTCTCTTGGCGGGTTAAAACCAAAAACTTCGTTAAGTTTATCTAATTGTTTTTGGGAAGGATGATTATTAATCAACATTGTTCTGTTTCCTTGTACATTACTATGACCTCTTACAGGACAAGAACCCGCTCCGGGTTTACCAATACTTCCTTTTAAAAATAAGAGATTCAGAACTTCTTTTAAAATATCAACCCCGTTAGGTTGTTGCGTAAGCCCCATTCCCCAACAAATGATAATTCGGTTTTTATAAGCTAACATTTCAGCAGCTTTTTGAATATCTTTTTTTAGAACACCAGATATACTTGCTAATTCATCTACGTCATAATTTTCAATTTGCTTAATTAAATCGTTATAACCAACTGTTTTATTTTTGATAAATTCTTGATCGAAAACTTTACCTGGGGTTTCTTTTTCAAAATGAAATAGTAAGCGTTCGATAGCTTTTAGCAGTGCTAAATCTCCATTAATTTTAACGGGAAGGTGTAAATCGGCAAGTTGGATACCTTTTCCTAAAATACCACTTATTTTTTGAGGATCTCGGAAGCCCATTAAACCAGCTTCGGGAAGAGGATTAACAGCAATAATTTTAGCTCCATTCTTTTTCCCTTTTTCTAAAGCGCTTAACATTCGTGGAGAATTCGTTCCTGGATTTTGACCAATAATCATAATGATATCAGTATCGTAGAAGTCTTTTAAAGTGGCTGTTCCTTTTCCTATCCCTGTAACTGAGGCAAGGGTGAAACCAGAGGTTTCGTGACACATATTGGAACAATCAGGAAAGTTATTTGTTCCAAATTCACGTACAAAAATTTGATATACAAAAGAAGCTTCGTTACTTGTTCTTCCAGAAGTATAAAAAGCAGCATTATTTGGAGATTCTAATTTATTTAAGTGCTCAGCAATTTTAGCAAAAGCATTGTCCCAGCTAATAGGTTCATAATGTGTACCATTTTTAGGCAAGTACATTGGTTCAGAAAGTCGCCCTAAACCACCTATTTCATAGTCACTCAAGTTGGTTAATTCTTCAATAGAGTTTTGTTTAAAGAAGGAAGCAGTAATTTTTTTATTAGTAGCTTCTTCTGCTAAAGCTTTAACTCCGTTTTCGCAATATTCAGCAATAGGTGATCGTTCATCATCTGGATCAGGCCAGCCACAACTAGGACAGTCAAAACCATTAAACTGATTCATTTTAAATAAAGCTTTTCCTCCTCGCGTTAGAGTTTTATCTTTAATTAAACTTTTTATAGCGTTAGTAACTCCGGGAATACCCGCAGCCCAATCTTTCGGAGCACCAGTTCTTAAACTTAATAGTTTATAAGGAGGTTCTGCAGAAGGTTGTTTGCTTTTGTCTTTTTTATTTTGATTTTCCATAATTATAAATAGACTATTGTTATGAATAAAAAGCGTTTCATTATAAGTCTTTATAAAACTAACAAAAAAAGACTAAAGAGAAATGCTTAATTTGTAACAGTATTATTTTTTTTATATATTGTATGAAAATTGTTCAAAATGTTCATCGATACTTTTTGTTCATTCATCGATAGTTAGGTATAAGTAGTCTATTTTTAGATGGAGTGTTAAGAATTTGCATTAATATTGGTATAGTTAATAAATATATCAGAAAACAAAATGAAGAAAAATCTTAATGTCCTTTTAATAGAAGATAATACTATTGAAGTAATGAAAATGGATAGGACAGTTTCATTACTTAAGCTAAAGCATAAAATAATAGAGGCTAAGACAGCTGATGTAGCACTGGAAAAGTTAAATGAAGGATTTGATCCTGATATAATTTTGCTTGATTTGAATATGCCGAAAATAAGTGGTATTGAGTTCTTGTCAATAATTAAAAAAAATGAAGATTTTAGGCACATACCAGTTATTGTATTAACAACGTCTAATAATAAAAAAGACATTGTAGAGTGTTATAAAATAGGTATTTCAGGGTACATTTTAAAGCCTTTAAAGTATGAAGATTATATTACGAAAATAGATATAACATTGTCGTATTGGGCTATTAATGAATTAAAAAATAATTAATGAAAGGAATTGTTTTTACAGAGTTTTTAGATTTAGTAGAAGAAAAATTTGGTTTAGAAATGGTAGATAAAATTATATCCCAATCAGAGTTAGAATCTGATGGGATATATACTTCTATAGGAACTTATAGTTTTTCTGAAATGTTACAATTACTTGAAAACCTAAGCTCGAATACAGGTGTTTCTATAGATGACTTGTTACTTATTTATGCGGAACATTTTTTTAGTGTTTTGAAAGAAAGTTATTCTGGACTTTTAGAGTCTTTTAATGACCCCATAGAAATGCTTTCTTCAATAGAAAATCATATTCATGTAGAGGTGAGAAAAATTTATCCAGATGCAGAATTACCCACTTTTATAGTTGAAAGTAGAACAGACACATCATTAGTAATGATTTATAAGTCCAATAGAGCAATGCATCATTTCGGATTAGGTTTAATGAATAAAACATTTGAACATTTTAATAGTAGTGCAACAATAATATTAGAAAAGATTAAAGAAGACGGAACAGAAGTTAAATTTATTATCAATAAAAATTAATGAGTCAAAATGAAATAGAGATATTAAAAAGAGCTTTAAAAAGAGAAAAGGCAGCAAGAAAAATAGCTGAAAAAATATTAGAAGATAAATCTAGAGAATTATTTTTAATTTCTGAAAAACTAAAAAAAACAAACGAAAAGTTAGAGGAATTATTAAATGAGAAGTCTTCACAACTAAAAGGAGTTTTTGAAAATATTAACGACTCTTACCTAGTTATGGATCTAGAGGGGAATGTCTTAACAATGAACGATGCTGCTAAAGAACTTTTTGGCTATGATATATCAAAAGAAGATTTAAATGTAAAATCTTTACTACATCCTGAAGACACAGTATATGCTTTTGAGTCGTTTGGTAAACTGTACGAAACAGGTACTTTTTCAAACTACACTTCCAGAATTATTAGTAAGGATAAAAAGGTAAAATGGGTTCAAATTAATGCCAGTATAATTTATAATAAAAAGAATGAAAAAATAGCTGCACAAGGAATTATTAGAAACATTTCAGAAAGTAAGAGAGCAACAGAGTTAATTGAAGAGCAGAAGAGAGAGTTAGATATAATTGTTGAAAATTCATCTTTAGGAATAGCATTAGCTAAAGACGGTAAAGTTATAAGAACGAATAAAGTTATAGAAGAACTTTTAGGGTATTCTAAAGAGGAGTTTGCAGGATTAACTATTAAAGAAGTATCTTTTAAAGATGATGTTTCGTTGTCTATGAACCATTTAGGTAAGATGGAAAGAAACGAAATAGATAATTATGTGATAGATAAACGATATAAAAGAAAAGATGGTTCTATTTTATGGGCTAGAGTTAATGTAAACTCTGTAAATGATGCTCTAGGACAAACAAAATTTCAAGTTGCTATCATAGAGGATATAACATTACAAAGAGAAAGAGCATTAATTATTGATATGATTAATGAATTAGCTAAATCTATTTTAGGAAAAGATGATATTTATGAAATAGCCTGGGAAGTAACTGAAAAAATAGCTGAATATTTAGACTCTCAAGACTGTGTAATATATTTGTTAAACAATGATAATAACACATTAGAACAGATTGCTTCATATAGTTTTGGACTAGATAGAGGAGAGATAATTAAAGATGTTTTATCAATTGGAGAAGGTATTATTGGAAGTGTTGCAAAAACAGGAAAAGGCGAAATTATAAACGATACTTCTTTGGATGATAGATACGTTGTTGGTGAAAAGGTTAGATATTCTGAGATAGCAGTTCCTATAATTAGTGAAGGTAAGGTGATAGGTGTTATTGATTCTGAACACGAAGAAAAAAATTATTACAGAGAAGAAAACTTACATACATTAGAAAATATAGCAAGTCTTGTATCTATGCAATTAAAGAGTGCTATAAACTTAAGAGAGAGAGAAAAAGCTGAAAAAGAAAATTTACAACTTTTAAAACAATTAGAGAAAAGTAATAATGAGCTAAATGAATATGCACATGTTGTTTCTCATGATTTAAAATCTCCATTAAGAAGTATTGATGCTTTAGTTTCTTGGATAAAAACAGATAATGAAGGTAAATTAGATGATACTACCCTTCAAAACTTTAATTTGATAGGAGACACTTTAGAAACAATGGAGAATTTAATTTCTAGTATTCTAGAGTATTCTAGCGCAGGCTCAGAGGTAAGAGAAAAAGAAGAAGTAAATTTAAATATAATCATAAATAACTTAATTCAAACACTATATATACCTGAAAATATTTTTATAAATGTCCTAGAAGAGTTACCTACTGTAAAAGGAGACTCTATTAAATACCAGCAACTTTTTCAAAATTTAATAAGTAATGCAATTAAATTTTCAGATAAAGAAAAAGGAATAATAAACATAAGCTTTACAGAAAAACCTTCATTTTATCAGTTTTCAGTACAAGATAACGGAATTGGAATTGAAAAAAAATACCATGATCGTATTTTTAAAATATTTCATTCTTTAAAAGAAAGTAAAGAGTCAACAGGTATCGGACTTTCTATTGTAAAGAAAATAGTACAGTTGTATGGAGGAACAATGTGGTTAGAAAGTGAATTAGGTATCGGTACAACGTTTTACTTTACCATAAAAAAATAAAATATTACATTAAGCGCAACTAGGATAAATACTACGATGTTTGCGTCGAAAATTAAGAACTTTTTTTATAAATACTTCATAAGCTTGCTCTGATGTAGCTAACTTAAATATATGTATATGTTTTTAAATCAGGTTTTTGTATTGCGATAAAACGAAAATTAATATGAGTTTTCATATAAAATTATTATTTTAGATTTTATAAAAAGTAGAAGCCCCCAAAATAATAAGTATGGAAACCCCGAATTTAAACTATGTTAATGAGTTAGCAAGAGGAGATGAGTCAATAAAAAATACATTGATAGATATAATAAAGACTGAATTTCCAGAAGAAAAAAATGATTATTACGAGAGCTTAGAGGAGAGAGATTGTAAAAAATTAGAAGATAATGTTCATAGAATTAAACATAAAATTAGTATTTTAGGTCTTGAAAAAAGTTATGAATTAGCTAATGAATTTGAACATAATTTAAGAGATAATAAGATTGATAAAGTTGATGAGTTCGAAAAAATATTAGTTATAATAACAAATTATTTGAAAACCATTTAAATTTTATGAATTGTATTATTATTGATGATGAAAAGTTAGCAAGAACTATTATCAAAACTTTGTGTGATGATATAAGTACTATAAATGTATTAGGAGAGTTTTCTAATGCTTTACAAGCAATTAAATTTCTAAATGAAGGGCACAAGGTAGATCTTGTTTTTTTAGATATTCACATGCCTGATTTTACTGGTTTAGATTTTGTAAAAACCCTAAAATCACCACCCCTAGTTATTCTTACAACATCTGACCCTAAGTTTGCAATTGAAGCTTTTGAGTATGAATGTATAATTGATTATCTATTGAAACCATTGGATGTTAACCGTTTGAAAAAATCAGTAGAAAAAGCTCATAAGAAAAATATAGAAAAACCATTAGAAAAAATAGCTTCACCTACTGAAGTAAAAAATGATTTTTATATAAATATAGATAGGCGCCTTATTAAAATAGATTTACCTTCAATATATTTAGTAGAGGCTAAAGGAGATTATATAAATATAAAAACAGAAGAAAAAAATTATATAGTACACTCCACACTAAAAAAAATAGAAGAAAAGTTGCCTGATACATTGTTTTTAAAAGTACATCGTTCTTATATAATTAACTTAAAAAAAATTATAGATATAGAAGATAATAGTGTTTTAATAAAAAAAGATGTTGTTCCTGTAAGTAGATCAAAAAGACCTGAGTTAATGAAGCGTTTAGATTTACTGTAGCATTCCATCTAAATAAAAATGCATTTCGTCTATACTAATAACTAATACAACGTGTTGTAAACTTTTTAAAGTATTAATAGTCATAGTTTTGTGATATATCAAACACAAAATATTATGAAAAACAAAACTATACTATTAAAAAAAATATTATACATTAAAATAATATTACTTTCTTTTTCAAGCATAGCACAGGAGCCTTTTAATTGTGTGTACGATGCATATTTATTTCAGTATAACGATGTTTATTCCATTGATTTAGCATCAGGAAATTCTTATTTAGTTAAAGAAGATATTACCCAAGGAAACATAAATGCAGCAGCCTATAATCCAACTGATGGATATATTTGGGGGTCTTTAACTAGTCCAGAAAAAACTATTGTTCGTATTGGAAAAGATTTTTCAACAACAACTTTATATGTAAATGAATTACCAACAAATAATAGGTATGTGGGTGATATTAGCTCAGAGGGAGTATATTTTTTAAAAGGAGGAGGGACTACTTTTTACAAAATAGATTTAAACCCTAACTCGCCAACATATGAAAAACACCTAGAAACCGAAACATTATCTCAAAATATCAACATTCACGATTGGGCCTTCAATGCGGTAGATGGAAATTTATACGCAGTAGAAAAGAAAACAAATATTTTATACAGAATAAATCCAAGAACTTATGAAGTTGAAGCACTAGGAGTAGTACCAATTCTTTCAGGGCTAAATTACACTTATGGAGCAGTATATTTTGATTTATCAGGGCGTTTTTACGTATCAGCAAATCAAACAGGAACAATTTACGTAATTCAAAATGTACAAGATATAAAGCTGCCTACCGATATTGAGTCAAATTTATTTGCTTTTGGACCATCAAGTGCTAGTAACGATGGTGCTAGATGCCCAACTGCACCAGTGCCACAAGAAATATGTGATAATGGGATTGATGATGATGGAGATGGATTAGTAGATTGTCAAGATCCGTCATGTTCAGGTTTTGGAGTATGTGGAGTAATGTTAGCTCCTACATCTGGAGGTAATGAAGGAGGATTGGAAAGTAATGGAAGATTATCTGAATTAATTAATAAGAGGAACTACAATAGGACCAAGGTAAATTATAAATTTAATAGAGCAAGTGCAAGAAAATTAAAAAAGTCAGCAAAGTATAGCAAGAGGTCAAAAGGAGAAATTATGTTAGAAAGTTTCATCCCTTTAGAAGTAATAAAGGAAGATAATGTAATAGAATCAACACCAATAGACCTGTTGGCTATTACAAATGCTACAGAAATTTATTCAGTAGATTATATGAAAAACGATGTTCCTGTAGCTTCTATATTAGCAATGAAAACCGAAAATGGAGTTTATGAACATTCAAAATATATTTGTGATCGTTTACTAGGGGCAGAGTTAGTTTCAGTATCAACAATTGAAATTAAAGGAAAACAGTTTATAAAATCACTAATAAGAAATGCTGATAATACAGTTGAGTTTGTGTTAAGCTTATCAGCTAAAGCAACAAATAATGAAACCCATTTTTCTATAGAAAGCCATTGGAATTTAGATAAATATGAAAAAGATATTACTTTTTATAATTTTCAAATATGGTCAAACTCGTTAGATGATTTATATCTTCTTGCTGATGAAGTAATTAATTTATTAGAAGTAGTAAAACCAATTTCAGCTTATTATTTATCGTCTGCACCAACAGTTTTTGTTAGAAAAGGTAAATATGTTAATGGAATACTTGATCTAGAAATAATTAATACAAATAAGAGTGATAAAGTAACTTTTGACTCAGGGTTTAGAAGAACGGAAACAGATGTTTTTAATAAAGCAAGTCAACCATTAAATTTAGAAGAAAATTATATTACAAATATAAAAGTACCAACAGGAAATTTATTTGATATAGGTTTTAGAATAGGTGATGGTATTGCTACTCCAGATGATTTATTTATGTCTGATGGTCCTTGGGGGGTTGATGACTCACAAGAAAACACAACCATAGTAGATTATAACGTATTTCAAAATAAAAATAAATTTAGTGAAGATGATTTCCCTATAGAGAGGAATATATACTTAAAGGCAACAACAGAAAGTTATTTTGCTGCATATAGAGCATTAACTCCACGTTTTAGCGCTGTAGATTTATCTGACTACAATAGTTTTAACTTTAAAGCAAGAGGTAATGGTAATGTAGAAATAGTTTTATTGAAAAAAAGTATAACATCATGGGAAAATCAATTTAAAACAACAATATTATTGACTGATGAGTTAAATGAGTTTAAAATTCCTTTTTCAGAATTTAAGTCAAAAAATGGAGAAGAACTACTATTAAACGATATAACTACAATAACATTTACAATGACTTCAGATGATGGCAGTATGGTAGTTAAAGAAATGAATTTACAAGATGTTTATTTTTCTAAAAATAGTAAATTAGAGGTGTCAAACTTTAACTTACAAACTAATCAAGTTAAAGTAGTACCTAATCCTGTAAAAACAGTATCTAAAATTTATTTTAACTCAAAGTATGAAGAATTGGTTAATATTAATATATATAACTCAATGGGTAGGATAGTAAAAACTATAACTTTTGAGGCAAAAATAGGAGAGAATATAGTTTCTTTTATAAAAGGAGATCTTAAAACAGGAATATATTTATGTAAAATAATAGGAACAAAACAAAAGTATAAAACAGTTAAATTATTAGTAGAATAAAAAATTAAAATAATTGACTGTTAAAAAGAGGTTTTTTGAATAAATACCATTTAAAACGAATTCCAACCTCAGAAAAAACAAAACCAGCAGCTGTAGTAGATGCAATATTACTTTGATTTCCAAAAACGTTCAAAAAACTTCTTCTATTTAACTTATAACCTATTTTACCTTGAAGACGGTAAGTACTTTGTTTTTCGTTATTTTCAATAAATTGATAACCTACAGCTGCTGTTAATTCATAAAACCATTTATGTGTTTTAGTATCATTTTCATTTTTAATTATGTTTAAGAAGAGCTCAGAAGCGTTAAACTCTTCTGGACTAAAATACAGTATTGGAACTTGATTTTTAAAAGAAATATATTGATAATTAAGACCTATCTTTAAATAAGGTCTCTTTAATACATTGTAGTATAAAGATGTAAAAAGTAAATCTCTTTTATTATTATCATTTTGTGAAGTGTAATAATATTGTGTAAACCATCCCAAATTAAAGTTAGTATTTAAGTTATAATTAACAACAAAATTATTTTGAACAATTTCTCTTGCTATCAAAGCAGCATTAAAATTTTGAACTTCTCTTTTATAAGCAAAACTTAAATTTTGAAGTTTAAAAGGTTTTATGTGTAAGCTTACATCTGTAAGTAACTGTTTGTAAGAATTTACTTTTGTGGTAGAAGAAGTTATTCCAATACTACCATTGAGAGTAATGTTGTTTTTAAGTTGATAAGAAGCTCCTAGTAAAAGGTTATTGGAAGTAGCCTCATCTTCGGTATCAGAATTATTAGTTGTTCTGTAGGTATAATTAGCTGAAAATTTAAGTTTAGTATTTACTGGAAACTCAACGTTGGTTAAAAAAGAATAAGCGTTATTATTACCATTATCAAAAGAGTATAATACTTTAGTTTCTGTAAAAGGAGTAAAGGTTTTATTTAAACTATTTATAAAATTTAAGGCATCTTTTTGGTTGTTATATATCTGTAGAGTTCTGTATGCACTATTGTAAGCTTTTTTATAATAACCAAGAGCTTTTAATGTGTTAGCCTTACCAAGATTACCGTCAAAAGAAGCAGTGTCTTTTTTTAAAATAGTATTATAGTCAGTAAGACTTTTTTTAAAATCACTCTTATAAATATTTAAGGTAGCCCTTAAAGAAAGCATCCAGTTTTCTGGAGTTTCTTTTGTAGCTAACAGTTTATTTATTTCTTTTTCAGCCAAACTATACTTTTGATTCCAAATCAAAGCTTGTATATATCTTTCTTTTGTTTGATTTATAGTTTTAGCATCGGTAGTTATATGTATATTTTTAATAGCTTTTTCACTAATTTTTAAGGACTCCTTTTCTTTAAAATTTAAATGATTTGTGAGTGATAAACCATTTAAAGAAATTAAATAATTTTGGGGATTACTACCAATAGCGAGGTATGTTTCTTCAGCTTTTTTTAATTGTTTGGAAATAAGGTATAGTTCTGCTAAATTGAGTAATGTTTCTTTATCATTAGGAAAAAAATGTAAGTTTTTCTTTAAGTAGTTTTCAGCAATAGTGTATTTATGGTTATTTTTTAAGAAATTAGCATAACCTAAATGAATGTATTTTTTAGATAATAAAGCATTATTATTTTTTGGGGAAATGATTAATGCTTTGTTAATGTATATTAATGCTTCTTTGTATTTTTTTAAGTTTGATAAGGTGTTGGCATAACCTAAAAGTACTGTAAAGTTTTTTGGAGCTTCTCTTAATAATTGTTCATAATATTTTTTAGCAAAGGTATAATTGTTATCCCATAATAATGATTCTGCATAATTTATCTTAATTTCAAAATCATTAGGAAATTTTTTTAATAAATTTTCAAATAATAAAACAGCTTTTGTTGGATTTCCGTTTAATCCAACGGCTCTTCCATAACATAAGTTTGCAGTTTTATTGTTTGGGTATGTTTTAAGAATTTCTTTAAAAAATGCAAGAGCTTTATCGTATTTACCTGTCTCTAAATATGTGTAACCTTGTTGCATGTCTTGAGCAAGGCTATGTAGACTAATAAAAAAAAATATTAGAGGGGCAATATATTTAAGTTTCATATTATTTTTTTGTTAATGCAAGTTAAGCATTAGTATTTAATCTTTCATCGAAAGTAAATTGTTTTTCGTCGATAAACTGTTTTTTTTGAGGATATTAAGGAGATATTTGTAGTGTTAATAACCTATAAAAACTTTAAATCATGGCTTTACAAATTTCAGAAAACAACGGAACTTTTTATTTAAACGGAAAAATTAACAGTACAACAGTTAGATCTTTCATAATTCATTTTGAGTACTGTATAGAAAAGTGTAAAAATGTTGTAATTAACATTGATAACGTAAATGAGATTGGAGTAACAGGCTTGAATGCTATTAAAACATTAATGGCAATTGCATTAAAACAGCATAAAATGTTCTCTGTAGTAGGGTATGGATGCAAAGAAGTTTATGATCATTTTTATTCTTCACAAGTAGCTTAACAACAAAATAGCAATCAGTATGATAGCAATAACAAAAAATAATTATAGAATTAACTCAGAGCATTTATTTATGATAAGTGCTCTTTTAGTAAATGGAGGAAATTATATTTATAACCTATTACTAGGTAGAATTCTTGGGCCAGAAAAGTTTGCTGATGCAGCAATTATGATAACTTTTTTATTAGTGTTTTCTTTTGTCGCTATGACTTTTCAATTAGTTACAGCAAAATTTTCTGTGATATTTGAGCAAAAAATTCTTAAGTCGTTTATTTATAAGATGAATAGAATAGCTGTCATATCTGGAGTTGTTTTAGGTATAGCAATAGTTTATTATTCTAAAGACTTACAACTTTTTTTTAAAACAACAACATCTAATATGTTCGTTATTTTTGGAGTAGGGGTTCCATTATACTTTTTAATGAGTATTAATAGAGGTTTTTTTCAGGGTAAAAAAAAATTTGGAGCTTTAGCAGTTACTTATCAATTAGAAATGATAAGTAGACTGGTGTTTACACTAATATTATTATATTTTTTAGAAATAGATTCATCAATACTTATTGCAATAGGTATTTTTTGCTCTTTTTTATTTGGGTTAATACCTTTCAAGATTCAAAAGATAAAACCAATAAAAGAAATTAAATTAAGTGTATCTCAAAGAAAAATGATACGTAGCTTTTTTTTAATTACTGTTTTTTATGAGCTTACTCAAATAATTATTAACAATAGTGATATTTTATTGGTAAAACATTATTTTGAGACTTATGATGCAGGTTTATATGCTTCACTAGCTTTAATAGGTAGGGTGGTTTATTTTGTAACGTGGATGTTTGTAATGTTATTGTTACCAAAAGTAGTACAATTAAAAAAGGAAGGCAAACCCACACGTTCAATTTTATTAAAAAATGTAGGTTATATTTCATTGCTAATTGTGGTATTAGTTGCTGTATGCTCTCTTTTTCCTAAAGAAGTTGTATTAATATTATTTGGGAAAGATTATATAGCTATAGCTCCTTTATTATGGAAGTACGCACTTGCTACGGGAGTTTTTGCAATATCTAACGTTTTTGCATACTATTATCTATCTTTAGATAAATACATACCAGTCGTAGCATCTGGTATTTTTGGGTTACTACAAATTATCTTTATAGTATTGTATCATAACACATTAGGTCAAGTGGTAAATATGCAAATTTTAGCAATGACACTATTATTAAGTTTACAATTAAGTTATTTTCTTTTAAGAGATACTAAAAAAACCAACAACATCTAAACATTAATACCATTAAACTACAGATATCTGTATTTCAACTAAAAAAAGGGCTTAACTTGTTGTTTTGTAGGATCTTTGAAATGTAAATTAAACAATACTAACCATGAGACTAGCAATTGTAACAGCATATCCACCAAGTAAAGTAACGTTAAATGAATATGCATATCATTTAGTTAAAAACTTTAGACAAAAACAAGAAGTAACGGAGCTTATATTGTTAACAGATACAACCAAAGAAATAAAAGATGTTAGTTTTATTGAAAATGGCTGCAAAGTAACAGTAAAAGAATGTTGGAAATTTAATAGTTTATTTAATATTATAACAGTAACTAAAGCTATTAATCAAGTAAAGCCAGATGCTATATTATTTAACCTACAATTTATGAAGTTTGGAGACAAGAAAATTCCTGCAGCTTTAGGCTTAACTTTACCACTGGTTTGTAAACTAAAAAAAATACCAACAATAACTTTGTTACATAATATTTTAGAGCAGGTAGATTTAAAGAGCGCAGGTTTTACTTCTAATAAGCTTTTACAAAAAACTTATAACTTTATTGGTACTTGTTTAACAAGGTTAATTTTACAATCAGATACTGTAGCTGTAACTATTGAAAAATATGCAGTGATTTTAAAAGAAAAATATAAAGTTAAGAATGTAAAGTTAATACCTCATGGTACATTTGAAATTCCAAAAAAACCATGTTACGAGTTGCCAAAAGGTCCCATGAAAATAATGACTTTTGGAAAATTTGGAACTTACAAAAAAGTAGAGGCTATGATTGAAGCAGTTGAAGTAGTGAGAAGTACAACAGGATTGAATTTAGAAATAGTTATAGCTGGTACTGATAATCCGAATGTAAAAGGGTATTTAGAAGGAGTAAAGGAAAAATATAAAAATGTATCTCAGATTGTTTTCACAGGATATGTAGAAGAAAATGAAGTAGAAAATTTATTTAAAGAAAGTGCTGTAGTAGTTTTTCCTTATACCTCTACAACAGGCAGTTCTGGAGTTTTACATCAAGCTGGAAGTTATGGAAAAGCAGTTGTAATGCCTAATTTAGGAGATTTAGCATTGCTTGTAAAAGATGAAGGTTATAAAGGTGAATTCTTCGAACCAGAAAGTGTAACAAGTTTAGCTAAAGCAATAGAAGCAATCGTAATAGATGAAAATTATAGGGTAGAATTAGGTAAAACAAATTATAAGGCGGCAACAAAATATCCTATGGAAAGAATAGCAAGTTTATATCTTGAAGAGTTTTCTAAAATTATAGAAACAAAAAAAATAACATCAAAAAACTTAGTAACCAATTCTACTGTTTAGAAATATATTTAAAAGAAGGTTTCTTTTCCCCATTATTTTTAATAAACCCGAATTTTTTTTGTGGGTTTACTCTCCAAGGGCGTTTACCTACAACGCCCTTTGGTATTTTACTAAAATCGTATAAAGTCCAAGAAAGAAAAGGAATATTGTTTGTTGTTAAAATATGCTGCATGTTTTTAAAATATTCAGCTTGTTTTTTTTCAGACCCCTCAAAAAAATTCCATATACCACTATATGAAGACATACCAAACTCTCCTAAAACAATGGGTTTGTTAGGCAAATTAGATTTTAACTTTTTATACTTTTTCTCAAACATTTCTAAATTATCATAATAATGGAAAGAAATAAAATCTAATTTATCACTTAAAAGGTGAGCACTTTCAGTGTTTGACCAGCCAATAGTTACAGGGTGTTTTGTATCAATGGATTTAACCAAATATAATAAATGCTCTAACCAAGGAATAACGTTTTCTTTCCCTCTGGATTTAAAATCCAAATTAGGTTCATTTTTTAAATCCCATGCTAAAATGGCATTATGGTTTTTAAATTTTGAAACAATTTTCTCGGCATGTTTGAAGGTAAAAGTCCAATCTAGCACATCGTAATTTCCATAAAAATCAAACAGAGTAACAATTACCTTTATTCCTTTTTTATGAGCTAAATTTAATAGTAAATTGAGTTTTTTTAATTTGTTTTCATCCACATTTTCCTTCCCGAAATCGTCATAAGGAACAAATATCCTAATAGTATTTAAATTTGCTCTTTTCATAATATTAAAGTCTTCTTCAATAATTTTTAATTCAAAATTATCACCAAACATGCTCCATGGAGTAGCTTGAGGGTAATAATTAATACCTTTAATATTAGTATATTCTAGATTTGTTTTCTTTAAATCTTCTTGAAAAGAAGATGAACCTTCTTTAACTAAATGTCTTATACGCCAAAAACCATCTTCAAGTAACAAAATAGCTTTATAGTTTGAAAACTCTGTAGTTTCATAAATATTATATTTATTTTTAATGATTCTTTTATACTCTAAAACATTTTTATCTTCTAAAACAGCTAATTGTCCGTCTTCACTAAAAAAAACAATATCAGGATTATGCTTTAGAGTTGTAGCGTCTATTGTAATGTTTAGTGAATCGTTATATTTAATGATATTCTGTATATTTTTACGAGCATTTTTAGTGTAATAATCGTTTATACCTGTAGTAAGATTAGATTTATAAGCAATATGTTTAACATACCAACCATCTAAATAATCTTTTTCAATTTCAGTTAAGGTTTGTGTATCCATAATTCTACCTTCATTTCCATCTTTTACCCAGGTTATTTTAGGTATGTAATTACGAATATCTTTTAATTCGGTGTGTAATATTTTACTTCTATCAGCACCTGTGTTAAGGTAACTGTATAAAGAGCTAATTAAAAAAAGGAGCATAGAAATAATAATAATGTAAAATATTATTAAAGATGAACGCATTATGTTTTTATCTATACCTACCATAGTTCTATGTTTTTAAATTCTTTGTAAATACCAGCAGCGTCAGTAGTTATTTTATATATCCCTTTTGGTAAAATATTAGGGTTTAAGTTAAAATATACATAACCATTTTGTGTTTCTTTGATGAATTCTTGTATCAAGATGTTGTTTTGGTATAGTGAAACTTTAACCTTTAATCCATCAGGTATCATTTGCCCCATAAAACTTTGTAATGGTCCTATACTAATAGTTCGATTCTTTTCAGTAAAAGAAACTATATAATTTTTAATAGCCTTTTTATAATCTAATATTATCCTATCACTTTCAGCAATTCCAATAACATAAGCTTTTACAGACCATTGATCTTCATAATCTGGATGAACTATTTTTGCAGTAGCAATACCGTTGATAGTAGTACCTGATGTTTTCAATACATTTCCTTTACTATTAGTAATAAAAAAATCTACAAAACTACCATCACTTATAATATTATCATTAGTGTCTTTTAATTGTGATGTATATAAGGTTGTAATTTGATTTCCATCTGCATACTTGTGATGTCTTTTAGCAAAAACGTTAAAATTAACAGGAATTGCAGGCATTATATTAATATCATATTCCTTAGAGTGTAATTTAAAACAGTTTGAAGAAATTAAAACTCTACCGCTTTTTGTAGGAGAGTATATGTTTTTGTATGCGATTAAGTTTTTAGTAAATACTTTTTCTTTTTGGGTATCTGTTAAAAATTGTTGATTTATTGTAATAGGGGTGTTTTTTTTAAGAGGATTGTCCAATATATCTGTTGGTATGGTAACAATCATTGCATAATCTTTTCCACCTGCTTCTATACTAGGGGGACCTAAGTAGGTTTCTATAAATGTAGGTTTATTTTGTGCAATTATAGTAATCTTACCAGAAAGTACTTTTTCAGTATTAATGAGTGACCAGTTAATGATCCCTTTTTTTTTGCTTAAAAACATTGGAATATCAAAGATTAAAGAATCTTTTTTAGAGGGGGTAATTATAGTGCTACCATAACTATTAGCGCAATATAGTTTGTATTTTGTAGATTTATGAGTATTAAACTTTAGTTGAATTAAAGTTCCTGCTAAAAACTCTTTTTTTGTGGATAATAACTTTAAAGTTGTATTATTACTTTCATTGTATTGTGCGTTTACACAACTAATAAATAAGCATGTGATACTAAAAAAAAACTTCTTTTTAAACATCGTTACTTTGGATTTCCTATAAAGTTATTCATTTCAATTTTTACATATTTATATTTAGGGTGTGAAATTTTTTGCAATTCTGAAAAAGCGTGATTTTTAACCCTATTTGGAATCAATTTGTTAGAGATTTCTTCGTTGGGAAGTCCATTAACAAAACAATTTTGCATATCATCATTAATAAATATGATTTTTTTATCTTCTAACAATTTATAATTAAAATGTTTTTTGCGTTGTTGTCTAATGCCACTTTTAATAAATAAATGATCTACCCAAGCTATTTTTTTATCTTTATTATAGTATGTAATGATTAATTGAGGTACGGTAATCTCTTGAATTCCACTGTTAAACAATGTTCCTTTTATGTTTTTTTCTTCTATAATAAGCTCACTTAAGGCAAGGTCTTTATATAAATCAGAATTAGAAACATTTCCAGCTGCTTGTAAATTGAATTTAGTAGGTTGCTCTTCAAACTCAATAGGTGTAAACTCATCAGGATTAAATGTTTTTGGTATGGAATCAAGTGTTTTGGACCAGGCTATACCTTCAAAATTAATCCTAAAAGAACTAATCTCTTTAGGCATTAGTTTATGTTTTATATGATACTTTGCATTATAAGTAGCTAATTTTTTATTCGAATCATTATATAAAGTACCTTTAATAACAACATCTGCAGGTACATTATCTATGTTTTGTATTTCACCAATAATAGCATAATGATTATCAAATTTCACGAGCTTAGCTGTAACGATTTCTAAAACAGGTTGTTTTAAAACATCTTCATGGTGAGTTTGTTCAGTTGTAATTCTTTTTCTTCCTTGATTAAAATATCCTGTTTTATTATTTGAGTAAAGTTGATCAGGAGGTAAATCAAAATCAATTACATCAGGTTGTAAAAACCATTTACCGTTTAGTTTAATAGCCGTTTTATAATCTGTTTTATTAATTTTTTCTAAAGGTGTAATCCATTTTGTATGCACAGTTATAGTAGCTAAGCTATCTGTTTTTTTAGTAACAACAGTATTTAAAGCGTCTAGTTTAGCATAAGAGCTTAATAAACCATCAGTAACAGAGACTTCTAACATATATTGTGCTATTGAAATATTACTTTTTGGATTAATAAGGTTGTAAGCTTTTTCAAATTGTTTAAAATCTAAAGCATCATAATAAGATATTACAAGGTTTTCGGGCGATTGCTGTGTATTGTTTTCAAGATAAAATTTATACATACCAAAAAAAGAAATAACAGTTAAAAACAGTAACCATATATGAGCAAAGGGTAATACTTTTTTTGTAAATCCAGAGTAATTTTTATAGGCTTCAATACATAGCAAGTAAGTATTCTTTCTCATTTTTATGTGCTTGTTAAATAAACTCTTGACATTTAAAAGTAAAGCGAAAATAACAGTTAGAAAAGGAACTGTTCCCCAAAGTAATTTTTGCCATATAGCTACATCTTCTTTTGGTAAAATAGAAGAGAGAGGTGGAATGTTTAATTTTTCCCAAACTATTATACCGTTTTCTAAAGGAGATAATCTTTGCCAACCACAGAAATATAAGATGGGATCATAAAATTTATCATTAGAAAAAATATATTTTAAATTATACTTTTCTGGAGTTGTTAAAAATTGTTGAAGCGATCCAATACCGGCAATACCTTTGAATTTTGAATTTTCAAGTCGTTCTATAGGCCTTGTTGTAAGTTCTGGTAAACGTCTTGCAGAATGATAATTTCCATCTACAGTCATAGCGTTTGTTTGAGCAGATAACCATGCCATTTGATCTCCAAAACCAAGTGTAAGATAACGCCATTGGTCGTGTTGATCTTGGTTTAGAAAGTTAATAATAGGCAACATTTTTATTTTTTGAGGCTGTGATGGTCTAAAATAGCCAAGACTCATTGTAAAAATAATAGTAAATAAAAATAAAGAGGCTATTAATCCTGCAAGTAAACGGTGGTAAATTCTTCCTAATTTTTTATGAATAACGTTTTTTAAATCACCATGTATAAAGTGATAGGTTATTTCTCCAAAAAGTGGTATTGCCATAATAGAAGCCCATAGGGTAAACCTATCTAAGGTTAAAATATTAAAAGCATTTTCGCCCAAAAGTTTTAAAGGAACTGGGGTAGTACCTCCTGTTCCTAAAATAAAAAGCATAGTAAAAGAAATACCAATAAATAAAAAACGCTTACTAAAATATCTATAAAAAAAATAAGGAAGAAAAACTAAAAGTATTCCCCAAGGAATCATAAAAAAAACCAAACCAGAAGATGTAACTTCTAGAAAATTATCTCTAGAACCATGTGGTATTGGAATTTGTGTAATAGGATTTTTTTTAGAGTTAATCCAGTAAGGTAGTAAGCACCCTACTATGATTACTAGAGCTAAAATTATAAAAAGGATATTATACTTAAACTGAGATTTAAATTTAACTAAGAATAATTTAAATGTAATTTTCTTATACGATTTAACTTCATCAAAACAAACATCCATAATAACCATTCCTATTAAAGGTAAAATAAAAAATACCATTCCAAAAATAGGAGTAACATGATGCGAGGTTACAGTAACTGAAATTAAAGAAAGAGATGTAAGTAAATATTTATATTTTTTTGTTTTTAACCACAAATAAATCTCGGGTAAAGCATGCATTAAAACAGAAACACCAATAATACTGGGTAATTGTCCAAAAATATGTAGTGTTTCTAAAAAAGAAGAAGAAAGAGCAGCTGTAATTGCTGCATAACCAGCTATTTTTTTATTAGCAGTTATAAGTAGAGAAAAACGATATGCACCAGAAATAAAAAGTATAACGCCTATTATAGCTACAGTAAAAAGCCCAAATTTTAACCCTCCTATATACGACAAAGCAGCAATTGATTGATGTACCAGAGGTGGGTAGCTCATTACCGTAAATCCAGTATACCATTTGTAGTTCCAAGGCTCAAACCAATTACTTGCATAATGCTCTGCAAAAAACAAATGTATTAGAGCATCATATGTGTTTTCTAAGGTAAAAAAGATAAAAGAACCATGAAAAGCTATACCCAAAAGAAGCGCTAATATTAAAAGTTTGTTTGATTCCTTTCTCATTGAAATTTATATAGTTAGCTTTTGTTATTGTAAATATAAACGATTTAAAGATATAATATTTTTTGTTTAACTAAAGTAAACTACCATTCGTCTAAAGAAAACATCCCTTTAAGTGTTGTAAGTCATTAAAAAAAAGATACATAGCTATTTTTGGATCAAATAACTGTTAAAAATTTAATTATGAAAATACTAGCTATAGATGATCAAAAGCTAATATTAATCCCCCTAAAGAAGAGATTGTTAGAGTTAGGTTATGATGTAAAAACTGAAACGAATGCTTTTGAAGGTATGAAATTGTATGATTCATTTCAACCAGACTTAGTTATAGTAGACATGAATATGCCAACAATATCGGGTATGGAGGTTATAGATTATATAAGAAACTCTAAAAAACCGTCTACATCAGTAATTGTATTATCAGGAAATACAGATGATAAAATGATAACTAAAGGTTTTGATTTAGGAATTGATGATTACATGAAAAAGCCATTAAGCTTAAATGAAATTTGTGTTAGAGTGAAAAGGCTAATAGGGGCTCCTGAAAATATAGTAAGTATAGAAAAACAAAATAATCTTATTATTAAAGAAAGATGTGTTGGGGTAGTAATACCTTGTTACAATGAGGAGAAAAGATTACTAAGTAAAGAGTTTACCAGTTTTATTGACGAGAATTCAGGGTATCACTTATGTTTTGTAAATGATGGAAGTACAGATAAAACTTTAGACGTGCTAAATAATTTGAGAAATGGAAGAGAAGATTTTATAACAATATACAATTGCGAAAAAAATGGAGGTAAAGCAGAGGCTGTTAGACAAGGAATGCTACACATGGCAAACTTTAAAGATTTAGATTATATAGGTTTTTTAGATGCAGACTTATCTACAGACTTGTTAGATTTTGATGACTTAGTTTCTACAATTGAAAAATCTAACTTTAAAATAGTTAGCGGATCAAGAATTACTAGAATGGGGGCTAATATAACAAAAGAATCTGCTAGAAAAATAATTAGTCTTACCATTAATTTTATTATAAGAAAAATATTATCAATGGATTTTAAAGATACACAATGTGGAGCTAAAATTTTTCATAAAGATGTAATTGATATCGCATTTAAAGAAAAGTTTATTACAAAATGGTTATTTGATGTAGAGATTTTTTTAAGAATTAAAAAGCATTTTAAAATTGAAAAAGCAAGAGAAATGATGTGTGAAAAACCTTTAAAAAGATGGATACATGCAGACGGGTCTAAGCTTTCTATGAAAGATTCTATAAAAATAATAGGTCAATTAGGTCAAATAGCATGGAATTACAGAGTAAAAAAAAAGAAAGACTCAACGCTAATTGGTAAAATGAAAATGGAAGAATTTTCAATAACCTTGAATAACTAAGCAAGTATAAATAAAAAGATTTAGCAAGTAACTATTAAAATATTAAGATATGATTAATGAAGCTACACAAACATTTAATTTATTAGCGCTTACAGGCCAGATTCAAAATTATGATTGGGGAGGTGATAATTATATCACAAAGTTGTTAAAAAGAAAAAACGACGGAAAAAAAATAGCAGAGTACTGGTTAGGAGCACACAGAAAAGCTCCATCTATAATAAAAACATCTGTTGGAAATCAAACTTTAGATAATTTTTTAAAAAGAAACTTAAAAAAATGTTTAGGTAAAAGAGTAGCAAGAAAATACGGAAGATTACCTTTTTTATTTAAAGTGTTAGATGTAAAAAAGACATTGTCAATTCAGGTTCATCCTTCAAAAAAAAATGCAGAAAAAGGATTTAAGGAAGAAAATATTTTAGGAATTCCATTAACAGCACCTTACAGAAACTATAAAGATGATAATCACAAGCCGGAAATTATGGTTGCTTTGAGTGAATTTTGGTTATTACACGGTTTCTTACCCAAAAGTAAATTAATAGCAAGATTAGAAGAAACACCAGAATTTAAAAAGTTAGTTAATATATTTAAAGAAGAAGGATATTTTGGATTATATAAAAATGTGATGGAAAAATCAAATGAAGAAGTATATGAAATATTAAAACCTTTAATAGATAGAATTACTCCATTATATAAGAACAAAAAATTAGATAAAAATAGTCCTGACTTTTGGGCAGCAAAAGTTGTTGATGAATCTACAAATAATAAAAAACTAGATAGAGGAATTTTTTCTATATACTTTTTTAACATAATGAAATTAAATAAAGGAGAAGCTGTTTTCCAAAAAGAGGGAGTACCCCATGCTTATTTAGAAGGTCAAAATATAGAATTAATGGCTAATTCAGATAATGTTTTAAGAGGAGGTTTAACAAAAAAACATGTGGATGTTGCTGAGCTATTAAAGAATATTGTTTTTGAAGAAACAAATCCAGAAGTTTTGTATGGTTGTTTGAAAAAAGATAATTTAGAAAGAGTGTATGAGACAGAAGCAAAAGATTTTGAATTGAGTAAAATTAATATTGGAGAAAGTCAAGTATACAAGGCAAAATCTAGATCAGTAGAAATTTTAATAGTCATTGATGGAGAGATAGAAATAGTAGAAACAAAATCTGTTTTAAATTTAAAAAAGGGACAATCAGCCCTCTTAAAAGCAGGAAGTATTTATAAAATAACTTCTAAAAAGAAAGCAACAATTTACAAGGCAAAAGTACCTTATTAAAATTAGTTTAATATTTAAAAGTTGATTGTTAATTTTAAGTCATAAAGTTAATAATACACAAATAATACTCATTTAGCTTGTAACTATTTTTACAGGCTAGGTGAGTTTATTTTTTAAAATTAAGTAACAATAAAAAGTTAAGAGAAATTGTAGTAAGAGTCAAGATGTTAAAAAAATGTGAATTTTTTTATTCTTCAACTTTGGAAAACAGCAAATTACTGCATATGTTTGCACGGCTAAAATGAAATTGTTAACTCCTTATTGCTTATGAAAAAAATTACTTTTTTCTTTTTTGTTGTATTTTCTCAATTAGTTTTTTCTTCAACCGATAATCCCTTAGATAGTATTTCTAGGTCAGAAAAAGCACTTCCTAAATTGATTGAGTTTTCTTCTAAAGTAAAAGGAGAGTTTGATTTCGATTATGTTAAAAATAATTACTCAGACCCTAAGGTGGATACGCTTATAGCAAGAGCTGCTTCTGTTTTTGAAGCTATACATAAGACTGGAAGCTATGTAGATGTTTTAGGTTCTGATGATATGATTAGCTTGCCTGTTGGTGTTAAAAAGAGAATAGGGAAAAACACAGCGATATTAGGAGTTAGCAAAGCTAAATTTTTTCCGGATTATACAGAAGTAACACTTTTTGCAAAACTAACAATTGGGCAACTAGGAGCTAATGGGAAGCAGCAAGAACTTTTCTTTGGGGCTGATAACATAAAAATATCTCATAATGGGGGAATTTATGGCGATACTAACATATCGTTATTTGGAGATGTAGCAATTCCAATACAAGGTAACAAAGGATTATTAGAGTTAAAGGGAGGCTTTAATATGAAGACAGGTATTGTAGAAAACAAGACCTATGTTACCATAGATTGTTCTGGGATTAAAGAGATAGGAGTAGCAGCTGATATTTTATTTTCTAGGGATTTATTAGAACCTTTAGATTCTAATAATACTGTTATTCAAGATACAAGAACACGAGTAAAAGGCTCTTTTAAAACAGTAGTGTCAGACTGGAACGATATCATTGCTGAGATAAACTTCAGTCATCCATTTCAAATTAAGGATAAAAATTCTACAACAGGTAGAGGTAAAGGAGGCTTAATCTTTGAAGTTAAAAATGCTGTTTTTGACTTTAGTGATCTTAGAAATTCTGATAATGTTAATTTTCCAAAAGGATATAAAGAAAAGTACCTAGTTCCTGGGAATGAAGAATTGTGGAGAGGAGTATCTATAGAAGAAATAAAAATTATTGCGCCTAAGGAGTTTATGAAAAGAAATGAACAAAATAGGCTTAGCTTTTCAGCAAAAGAATTTCTAATTGATGGCGAAGGAATAACAGGGCAATTCTCAGTAAAAAATCTTTTTTCTATTGAAGAGGGAATAGCCTCAGGTTGGCAAATTTCCGTATCTGATTTACATGCATCTTTTATAGCAAACAAGATAACAGGAGGTGGTTTTGGAGGGCATGTAGCATTGCCTACTTCAGGAAAAGTTACAAAAGAAGATATAATTAATGAAACAGAACATGTAAAAGGAATAAGAAAAGCTATTAAATATACCGCTATAATAGATGTTGGAAATGATGATTATAGTTTGGCTTTAGAGCCTATCGCAAAAGAAGGGTTGCATTTTCCTGTTTTGATGGCACAAGCACATTTAAAGTCAAATTCTAGTGTAACACTTAAGGTTAAAGAAGGTAAATTTAGACCCAAGGCTAATTTATATGGTAGTTTAACTATTGGAGAGGAAAACAGTAATGGAAGCAAGTTGGTTGATTTTAAAGGTATCACATTTGAAAACCTTCAGTTGCAAACAGAATCTCCATATTTTTCTGTTGATTACATGGGGTATAAAGATGATGTGAAGTTTGGAAATTTTCCAGTAACAATATCAGAAATAGGACTAACAGCCAATGATAATAGAATAGGATTAGGTTTTGCGTTGGATGTAAACTTAATGAATAAAGGGTTTGCTGGAAGTACAAAACTAAAAATTAAAGGAAAATTTGAAGATAGGAGTAATACGCATAGATGGAAGTATGATGGAATAGATATTCAAAGAATAAATGTTGAAGCCGATTTAGGAAGTGTTAAGTTTAAAGGGTTAGTTGATATTAAAGATAATGACCCAATTTACGGTAATGGTTTTTACGGGGAGTTAGAGGCTGATTTTAACAGCATCAATGTAAAAGCGACAGCTTGGTTTGGGAAAACAGATGTAAGGTATTGGTATGTTGATGCTTATGCTGATTTATCTTCGTTGAAGACTAAACCTATGATTGGACCTGTTGAAATTAATGGCTTTGGTGGTGGAGCTTATTACCATATGAAAAAGACATCTAACCCGCCTAAATTAGTATACCAAGGAGAACTGGATCATAAAGGAAACCCTGTACCAGTTAAGACTCCAAAACCTCCTTCGGGGATGGATTATGCTCCAGATGCTAACTCAGGTTTAGGATTTAGAGCAATGTTAGGATTTGCATTGGCTAATGAAGGAGCCTTTAATGGAAAAGTAGGTTTTGAAATGGCATTCAATACTCATGGAGGTTTAAATAGGATATTTTTCTTTGGAGAAGCACATATTATGAAAGGTTATAAATTGGAGTTTGCAGATAAATTCAAAGAAAAACTAAACAACCTTGAAAGTAAAATAAACGATTTAGCAGATAATAAGATAGTTAAAGGTTTAAAAGAAACAAACTTAGTAGAGTATAGTAAAGTCTCGTTTCCTCAGGACGGATTAACTTTTGATGTGGGAATTGATGCTCATTTTTCTATGGAAATGGATTTTGTGAATAATTCTTTTCATAGTGAAATGGAAGTATATGTAAATACTCCAGGGAATTTTTTTAGCGGTGTTGGAGATAGAGGTAGAGCTGGTTGGGCAGTTTTTCATACAGGTCCAGATGGTTGGTATTTACACATGGGCACTCCCAAAGATCGTATAGGACTTAGAGTTGGGATAGGAGGTTTAAGTGTAAGTGCAACAACCTATTTAATGATTGGAGATAAAATACCAGGAAGTCCACCACCGCCACAAGCCGTAGCTGATATTTTAGGAGTAGACTTAAATAGTCTGGACTATATGAGAGATTTGAATGCGTTAGGAGATGGTAGAGGTTTTGCAATTGGTATGGACTTTAGTCTAGATACAGGAAACATGAATTTCTTAATGTTTTATGCCCGATTTAGAGCAGGATTAGGATTTGATATCATGATTAAAGATTATGGAGAAACTGCTTGTAAAGGAAGTGGACAGATTGGTATAGATGGTTGGTACGCAAACGGACAGGCTTACGCCTATTTAGAAGGAGAGTTAGGAATACGAGTTAATTTATGGTTTTACAAGGCAAGAATACCAATAATAAAAGCTGGAGCAGCAGTATTACTACAGGCAAAATTACCAAATCCTAGTTGGTTTAGAGGATATGTTGGAGGTCATTTTAATGTGTTAGGTGGGCTGATAAGAGGTCGATTTAGATTTAAAATTGAAATTGGAGATGAATGTGAAATAATTGGAGGAGCTCCATTAGGAGGGATGAAAATAATTTCAGGAGTAACACCTGATAACGATGCTATAGAGGTAGATGTCTTTACGGCACCACAATCTGCATTTAATATGAAGATAAATAAACCTTTTGAACTTGAAGATGATAAAGGAATAAAAACATATAGAATTTTACTAGATGAGTTTATTGTAAAAAGTGATGGAAAAGTAATTGAAGGAGAGTTAGAATGGAATGAGTCACAAGATGTAGTGAATTTTGTTTCCTTTGATGTTTTACCACCACAAAAAACTATTCAAGTAAAAGTGGCGGTGAGTTTTCAAGAATTAAAATCAGGAAGCTGGATTACATTAATGCATAATGGAAAGAAAGCACAAGAGATTGAAGAAAGAACTTTTATTACAGGAGTAGCACCAGATTATATTCCAGTTGAAAATATAGTATATACATATCCTGTAATAGATCAGAAGTACTTTTATCAAAATGAAAGTACAATGGGGTATGTAAAATTAAAAAGAGGTCAACCTTACCTATTTACTCCAGAAACTAATTGGAAACAAAAAGTGGTATATAGTAACGAAGAGGGACATAATTTTGTGAACTTGGTTTCTTATAGCAAAGGAGATAGACAAGTGAACTTTAAGCTTGGAGAGTTTAATAATCAAAAGAAATATACATTGAAATTGATTAGTTCACCAGATACAGGAGAAGGTTCTGTAAACGAGACTTCTTATACGAAACAAGATACCGGTTATGAAGGTAATACCGTAGAGGTTAAAAATAAAGAGGTACAAAGTATGGTTAATGACAAAGCTGTAACAGAATTATTGACTTATGACTTTTCTACAAGTGAGTATAATACGTTTGCTAAAAAAATAGATGATAAAAGAGTAGTTAAACACTATTTAGAACCTATTTATTCTGATGTACATGCTATTCAAACAGACGTAAGGGAGTCGGAAAGGTTTGATAGAATTGAGTTAGAAGGAGGTAAATATTCAAATAAACAGCCTTTAATTGAAGCAGAAGCAATTCTAGATGATAATTATTATGAAGACAGAATTTACCAGTTAATTTATGAAAAATATCCTCTAGAACCTGAATTTACTGTTAATAGAGATATAAAAGATTTAGGGATACCCCCTAAAAAAGGAATTGATATCTTAACTTGGTATGTACCATATTTAAGAAGTAACCCAACATTCTCATTATTAAGCAAACGAATTCCTTATCGATATAATTTACCTTACCACTATAAGAGAGACTTTATGGATATACAGTATAAAGTGGTTAATAAGTATTTAAACGATCCTACTGAATATGCATCACAAATACAGAAGTACAATTATATAATTAATGGAGTTTTCCCTGCAATATGGTCAGGAAAATATAAAGTTAAAATGCAATATGTTATGCCTGGAGGAGTATTAGGAACAAGTACAGTATTTAAATATAAAAACCCTTTTTAATGCTATTTAACAAGAAAATAAATATAATATTCTCGCTAATTTTTATACTCTCAACATTAGTTGTTTTTTCACAAGAAATAAAAACAAATAAGAATGTAATAAAAGTATTAGCAAGACCACATAGTAGTCATAAAATTATGTTGCGTTGGGGAGCTACAACCCCAATGTCCTTTAGAAAGTTGGCAAAGTATGGTTATAGGTTAAAAAGGTATACTATTAGTATTAGTGGACAGACATTATCTAAACCTATAGAGAAAGATTTAGGAGTTTTTAAACCTGCAGAACTACAGAAATGGATTGACATTATAGAGAAGAATAACAACGCAGCTATTATGGCTCAATCATTATTTGGAGAAAGTTTTGATGTAGAAGGAGTTGGTTCTTTACAAGGAATTATAAACATGTCTCAAGAACAAGAACAACGATTTACTTGGGCATTGTATGTGGCTGATCAGGATTTTGAAGTGGCAAAATTAGCAGGACTAGGATTTGAAGATTTAAAGGTAAAATCTACAGAAAAATATGTTTATAAAGTTTTTTCTTTAGTACCGAAAGAAGAAATGAAGATTAAAGATGGAGGTGTATTCGTTGGACTTCAAGATTACCAAAATCTGCCAAAACCGCTAGATTTAGCAGCTATTTTTGATGATCAAAAAGTAATGCTAAATTGGAATTATGCAATTCATAAAAATAAGTTTAACAGTTATTTTATAGAACGTTCAGAAGATGGTATAAACTTTAATGAACTTAATAAGCTACCCTACACAACATTAAATAGTGGTGGTAGAGTAGATACTAAGAGAATTTACTATACAGATTCTATTCAAAATAATAAAACATATTATTACAGAGTAAAGGGAAGAACTCCGTTTGGAGAACTAAGCCCTCCTTCAGAAGTTATTTCAGGTAAAGGAGTAAAGGTATTGCCTTATGTACCAAAAATTTCAAGTAAAAAAATTGTAAATAACAATAAAAGTGTTGTTTTAGAATGGAAGTTTTTAGAAGAAGGTGTTGATTTTATAAAAGGCTTTGAATTAAATAAAAGTAATAAAGCGAATGGACAATACGAAACTGTCGTAAGAAATATTTCCAGAAAAATAAGAAAAGTTAAATATGATAAGCTAGATGCAACAAATTACTTTACGATTACCGCTATAGGTAAGCAAGGAAATAGTAGGACATCGTATCCTGTGCTAGTACAACCAGTAGATTCTATTCCTCCAGTAAAACCAGTAGGTTTAGAGGGAGAGGTAGATAGTTTAGGAGTGGTTACCCTAAAATGGAAAAAAAATATAGAACCAGATATGTTGGGGTATCGAGTTTTCAAAGGAAATAATGTTAAAGAAGAGTTTTCACAGATTACAGTTAGTCCGCATCATGCTACAACTTTTTACGATAGTGTTTCAGTAAAAAGTTTGAACAATAAAGTATATTATAAAATTGTAGCGGTAGATAAGAGATATAATATGTCTGAATATTCAGATGTTTTAATATTAAAAAAACCAGACTTTATTCCGCCAGCACCACCAGTAATAACATCATACAATGTTGAAAAAGAGACGGTAAATTTAACTTGGGCCAATAGTCAGAGTAATGATATAGCAAAGCATGAGGTGTATAGACGAGTTAGAGATAGTATAAAATGGAATTTAATAGCTACACTACCCAAGGATACCTTACATATTGAATATACAAATTGGAAGGATACTAATGTAGAAGGAAATACAACTTACCAGTATTTAATTAAGGCTGTTGATGAAAGTGATTTACAGTCTATAAATACAAAACATACAACCATAGAAGTGCCAAGATTTATCTTACTTAAAGGTATTAAAGGACTGAATACTTATGTTGATAGAACGAATGCTTTTATAGAATTGTTTTGGAAAACTGTAAATGAAGAAGCTATTGTAGAGATAATGATTTACAAAGGGAAAAAAGATGAAAAAGTATCCTTGTTAAAAAATGTATTACCAAGTACGAATAGAATAGTGGATGAAAATGTAAAACCAAATAATATATACACTTATATATTACGCCCAGTATTTGTAGATGGTAGTTTAGGACAAATAAAAAAGATAGAAGTGAAGTATTAATTGCTTATGAAAAGAAAAATACTATTATTCATTTTTTTATTAGTTCACTATTTGGGGTTTACTCAATCTGAGTTGTACGTGTTATTAAGAGAACCCGAAAACTTAACATCAGATAATGGAGGGTGCCCTGTAGCAGGAGGAGATTATGGGTTTAAAACAATAAGTTATATTCAAGGAAGTCATAGTTTATTGAATGATAATGTAAACATTATTTTAGATTACACTGAAGCATATAATGATGACCCTGGAGACCATTGTAATGGGCGTTGCGGGCAATATCAAGAGTATTGTCCAGGGAAAGAGATAGATTTAACAATAACTACTTACGAAAGTTTTAGTGAAACTTACAAAGGAGAAGAACCCATACAGTGTGGATCTAAAAAATGTTTGCCTATAGATTATCATGCTGTTTTATTACCTAAAATAACTGCTCCAGCAGATAGAAGGTGTGAAAGAGATCCTTTATTTGATCAATACTCTGATGGACAAGATCATAATGTAACAGGATTGGTATGGGAATATGTAGATAAAAATGGTAATTGGAAAGAGTTACCAAACTATAAAAGTAGATACCCGTTAAATGTAAGCTTATTAGATATTTTTGGAACTAATTGGAGAAACGAATTCACAGGGAATTTACAGTTACAATTTAAATTTACGGCACCTTTTACCAGTGATGTTGTTTATTCTATTCAAAAATATACAATAACATTAACAGAATGCTCTCCAGATTTTGAATCATATTATAACTTAAATAACACATCATGTTCTTATAAATCAGACGGTAAGATAGGTGTGAAGCTAAGTAATAATATAAATTCTACAGAACAATTAGCTGCAACTTTATTTAAAAAAGAAAACAACGGAGATATATTAATAAATCAATACAGTACCAAACAATTAGATCCTACAGACCCAACAGTTTTAGTATTAAAAGATTTAGGAGGAGGTTCTTTTGGCTTCGATTGGCCAAAATATATTGATGCAGGAACTTATTATTTTAGATATCAAGTTTTAAATATTGGAGATACTCCGCCAAAACCTGAAGATACAGATGATCCATTTTGGTATACATTGGTGAAAACACCAAACTTTACGATTGAAAAAGCAACAAATATCACATTTGAAGCAGAAAGGTTTAGTGATGAAAATTGTTTTAACTCAGGAGATGGTAAAATAAGAGTTTATAATGTAAGTGGAGGAACAGGAGAAGGCTATGAATATGAATTAAATAAAAATAATAATTGGATTCCTTTTAATCCTTCTAATAAAAACATAAAAGAAGTAGTTATAGAAAGATTAGGAAAAGGAATATATAAAATAAAAATAAGAGATAGTAAAAAATGCTTAGCAAAAGAATAATATTACAGTTTATAATCATGTTTTTTTCTGCTGTTAATGCTTCTGGGCAAAGTTATAAATTGTTTAATACTAGTAGAAATTTTTGGTCAAAGAACTTTTGTGAAAGAAATCCTCCTACTGGTAATCAGTATACAACATTAAATGCTATAAGTGTCAAGTATGGCTTAAAAGGAGATGGCTCGACATTATATGTAGATGATTCAAATGGTATAAGAAAACCTGATGAGTATTATTATAATTTAGAAGAAATGTTATTGGGAATAGTAGGAACAGATAATGTATCAGGCTACCCAGAACCTGTTTTATTAGATATATCAAATATATGTTATAATGACTTTATACACTATCTTACTATTTCACCTAGTTATTTCAATACAGAGTTAACAACACCAGCTACAGAAAATAATGGAGATAATTCAACAGGAAGTGAAGTTACACTATCAGCTACTTCAGGCTATCACCCCTTAGTGTATACTTGGCAATATTATGTAGATTTTACTCCAGAGGAAATGAAGTTATTTCCTGAGAATGCTACAATAGCAAAAAAAAATAAAATTAATGGTAGATTCAATCCTTATGATAAAGGTGATTTTAGTACTTCTTCAAGTTGGAGAAATTTCCCTAATCAACTTTTAGGAAAAGATAAAGTAACGTTTACAGCAAAAGACTTGTTTGGTAAATATGCAAATTTATTTGTAGGAAGAAGTATAAAATTTAGAATAAGAATGTCTAATGGTTGGACTTCTGATAAAATATTTTCGTTTGTTTTTATACCTAGCTCTCCTAAGTTAAAAAAAGTAGTTGAAGATAATGCAACATGTAATTACTCAAAAGATGGAACGTTTAGATTGGAACTTAATCGAGATTTGGCAGAGGATGAATACTTAGTAGTCTCACTTTTTTTTAAAGATGAAACAAACTTAGATGAAGGGTTTAGTTTGTATAAACAACAAGATACAAGTACATTAGTTAAAATTGATAATAACTATACTTATACTTGGGACTACAGTCAAGATCCGTTACCATCACAGACATATAAAATAAAATATCAGACTTATAAAGGAGCTGAGGGAATTCCTGATGAATCAAGTTGGGCGAGTTTAAAGTTTTCAAATGAATTTACTATTCAAAAAGCAACAAATGTTGATTTTACAGCTAAAAGGGTAAATGATGAAAGTTGTTTTGAGGCAGGTGATGGTAAAATCCAAGTAGAAGTTACTAGTGGAGAAACAGGAAGATTATATTTCTACATACTATATAAAATAGAAGGAACCACAGAGATTGTAGAAAGAGGTTGGACAAGTTTTTCAGGAACCACTACAATAATAAGTGGGTTAGGAAAAGGAAAGTATAAAATAAAAGTAAAAGACAGTGAAGGTTGTTTAGCAAAATAAAGTTGTATGAAAAAAAATAGTTTATTAAATGTAACTAAGTTGGAAAAAAAAGTGCTTCTAGTTCTTTTTTTGTTATTAGGTATTAATTTATGGGCACAGGAAGAACCTAAAGATAAAGTTATTCCAATAACTATCGAAGGTCCTGAAGCAGGTTTAAATTTAACCTTAAAAATAGTACAAGAAATCAAGGAACACAATACTAGTACAGGAGAAATTCAAATTATACCTTCTGGAGGGTGGTCTAATAAAAATTATACTTATTTGGTGTATAAAAATGGGACGTTAATAGATTTAACTTCAAAATCAGCAGATGGAATAATAACTATATCAGAAGGTCAGGAACTTGTAGATAAATTGAGTTTCGGTGTTTATAAAGTTGAATTAAGAGACGATAAATATAAGGATACAGGTAATGATTGTAATAGGGTTATAAAAACGGTTACACTAAGAAACCCTAAAGCTTTAACTATAAATACATCGGCTAACCATATAAAATGTAATGGGGAAGAAGGAATGGTTTCTGCTTTTATAAAAGGAGGAGTATCTCCTACGAATGGGATGTATACTGTTGAGTTATTTAAAAAGGGAAGTAACACAGTTTTAGCATCCAAAAAGATAACATATTCAAGTACAACAAACCAAACGGTAACATTTTCAGGCTTAAGGATTAGTACACTATCTCAAAAATATATTGTAAAAGTTAGCGATGCTTATATTAGTAAAAAGTCTGAAGTAACATTAAACCAACCAGAAACGTTACAATTACCTTCAGCTAATATTTCATCAACACCTGTAAAATGTTTTGGTAAAAACGAAGGTACAATCAGCGTTATTCCAGTTGGAGGTACACCACCATACAAGGTACGCTTAGATGGTAATTTATTAACAAGTGAGTTTAATGTAACTAAAACAATAACCAACTTATCAGCAAAAACGTATACAATTCAAATAGAAGATAAAAATGGATGTAAAACAACACCAATAGCTAGTAAAAAAATTACGCAGCCAGCAACAGGGATAAAAATACAAAAAGACAGTGATGGTAATCCAACTTCTAATGGAGCAAGTAATGGTTTTATCAATATTTCAGTGTCAGGAGGTACTGCCCCGTATTCATATAGATGGTTTAAAGATGGAAGCACAACCGAATTTGCTACTATAAAAGATGTGTCTAATATAGGTGCTGGAACTTATAGTGTAATTGTAACCGATACCAATGGATGTGATAATCAAACACCTTTTTCGGTGATATTAACGGAACCAGCTGAACTAAAAATAGATCCTGAGATAACACACGTTCTGTGCTTTGGAGATTCAACAGGAAGCATTGAGGCTAATGCTTCAGGAGGAGCTAGTTCAACTTATACTTATAAATGGGAAAAAAAAGCTGGCAATTCATGGGTTTCAATATCAGGAACAGCTTCTATAATAGATAATTTACCAGCAGGAGAATACAGAGTATATGTAACAGTAGTTTATAATGGTAATGTTGTGGAAGATGGGTATTCAAAAAGCATAATCATTTCACAGCCTATGGCAGCTTTATCAGTTACAGAAATAATACAAGACGTATCTTGTAAAGGAGGTAATGACGGAGCGATAACTTTAACTGTTAATGGAGGAACTTCACCATACACCTATGCATGGTCAAACGGAGAAACAACAAGAGATTTATCAGGATTATCAATTGGTTCATATACGGTAACTGTAACGGATGCAAATGACTGTACTTTAGAAAAAACATATGCTGTAACTGAACCTTCAGAAAGTTTGAATGTTTCTTATGTAAGTCACGAAGACCCGTTGGCCTTTGGAAGTAAGGATGGAAGTATCAATATTTCTACATCAGGAGGAACTTTACCTTATTCATATCAATGGTTTAATGAAGCAGGAAGTGTTGTAGGAACTTCTCAAAACATTTCAAATATTGGAGATGGTACATACAGAGTATTGGTAAAAGATGCCAAAGGATGTACGGATGAGTTATATCAAACACTCACTCAGCCTGATAAAATTGTAGGAACTATAACGATACCCGATGACGGAATACTATTTTGTAATGGAGATACAGATGGTAAATTGGAAGTTGCTGTTACGGGAGGAGTTTCTCCTTATACATATCATTGGTATGAAGTAGGTAGTAGTGGAGAAAAAGTATTTATTTCCGGGGCTACTAATAATACTATTGGAAGTTTACCTGCAGGAGATTATGGTGTAGAAATAACAGATAGTAATGGTATAAAGTCGTATAGTGAAGGAACGGTAGTAAATCCAACTAAAGTTGAAATTAGTAATGTTACTGTAAATCATGTTGCTTGTTATGGAGATTCAACAGGAAGTATAGATGTAGATGTAATTGGAGGTACAGATACTTACATTTATAAATGGTATAAAGTTGGAAATAGTACTGTAATAGGAACAGAAAAAAACATATTAAATCTTAGTACCGGAGAGTATAAAGTGGTAATTACAGATACCAATAACTGTCCAAATCCACCAATAGAAAGAACAATTACAATAAATCAACCAGCTGCACCTTTAACGATAGTTACAGATTCTCAAAAAAACTTAACTGGTTTTGAAACGGCAAACGGAGAAATTAATATTGAAGAAGTATCAGGAGGAACTGCTCCTTATATCTATGAATTAAGAGTAAAAGGAAATACAACAGTTATCAGTAATCTAAGCAATCCAACAGGATTGGACGCAGCTATTTATGTCATGACCATTCTTGATGCTAACAACTGTTCAGTAGAAAAAGAATTTACACTTATTCAACCTGACAAATTAGAACTAAACTTAGCAGTTACAAAACCAATAGCTTGTAATGGAGAAACAGGAACGATTGGTTCAACAGTAATTGGAGGATATGTATTATCAGGTGAAGACTATAATTATCAATGGTATAATAGTAGTGATTTAACCAAAGTTATAGCTACAGAAGCTTCTTTAACAGCTTTAGTGGGAACATATAGATTGGTAGTTACCGACTCTAATGGAAATACAACTTACAAAGAGCAAGAGTTAACAGAAAATCCACCTCTTGCAATCACTTTCACAAAAACAGAAGTAACCTGTTACAATGGTAATGATGGAAGCATTGATATTTCTGTTACTGGAGGTACAGGAGTGTATAATTATGAATGGAGTAATGGTGAAATAATTGAAGATGTTACTACTTTATCAGCAGGGGTTTATACTGTAACTGTAAAAGATGAAAATGGATGTGAATTACAAGAAGTAATTACCATAACGCAACCGAGTGTATACAGAGTATTAGTAACAACTTTTGAAGAACCTAGAGGAGCAGGGTTATCAGATGGGAGTATATCAGTAGATATTGAAGGTGGGGTAGCACCGTTTACATATGAATGGAAAGATCAAGCAACTAATAGTATAAGTAATACTACATCAATAAATAATGTACCTACAGGAAAGTATTATTTAACAGTAGTAGATGCCAAGGGCTGTGAGTTAAATGAAGTTTATAATTTAGATGAACCAGATCCATTAATAGTTGCAATTGAACAAGTAGAAACGATAAAATGTAATGGAGACATATCGGCAGTATTAAAAGCGGTAGCAACAGGTGGTGTTGGAGGAAATAGTTATGTATGGTTTAATGCTGTAACAGGAAATAGTGTCGGAAACTCTCAAGTTATTTATAATTTACCTACAGGAAGATATTTTGTAAAAGTAACCGATTTAAAAGGAATTGAAGATACTAGTGAAGTTTTCACAGTAGTACAGCCTGAGGTACTAGAAGTTGCAGGTGATGTGTCAAACGTAACTTGTTCTGGTAATAATGACGGAGTAATAAGTTTAAATGTTGAAGGAGGAACATCACCATATTCTTATTCATGGAGTTCTGGACAAACAACAGCAGAAATTACTGATGTAGCAGCAGGAAGTTATTTCGTTTTAGTTACAGATGCAAATGATTGTCAAACTACAGGCAGTTTTACAGTAGAAAAAGCAAGCTCATTAACAATTACAGAAACTGTAAAAGATGTTATTTGTTATAACAGTTGTACAGGAGAAATAGACTTAAATATTGAAGGAGGTATTGCTCCATATAGTGTGACATGGAATACTGGACAAAAAGGAAGTAATGTAACTGGATTATGCGCAGGAACGTACATAGTTACAGTTACTGACCAAAAGGGTTGTCAAGCAACAAAAGAAATTTTAGTTAAAAATGCAGAAGAGTTAATATTTGATGTTGTTCCAAGTGAAGTAACCCTTTGTTATGGTGAAACTATAGAGTATGATGTAACTATGGTTGGAACATCTAAATATGAATGGACTTCAACAAATGGTTTTACAAGTGGTGAGAGTGTTGTGTTATTGTCAGAAGAAGGAGTTTATACATTAACAATTACTACTAAGGATGGTTGTAAAGTCTCAAAAGAAATTATAATACATAAGTCAAATGTAGAGATAGATGCACAATTAATTTTAACCTCTCAAGCATTTGTAGGAGAAGATATAGTACTAATTAATGTATCAGACCCGGTAAGTGAAAAGATAGAGTGGAATATACCTTCAAATGTAACCATAGTTCAAAAAACGGATGAAGGTTTAGTTTTACGTTTTCCAGCACCAGGAAATTACGACATATCTCTAATTTCAAATGAAGGAAATTGTAAAAAAGTAGCAACCAAAACAGTGAATGTTTTAAAAGCAAGAGATCTTACAGATATTGGAGAAACGAAGAACCCATTTGTAAAAGAGTTTGTAGTCTATTCAAATCCTAATAAAGGAAAGTTTACTGTTGATGTAGAACTAGAAAAGGAATCCGAAATTTCTTTACGTCTTTTTAGTTTAGGAGCAAACTCTGTAGTGGCCGACAAATTGCTAAAAGGGCAAAAAGAATATGAAGTATTGTATGATATGAATGTATCAGCAGGGGTATATGTATTACTATTAGAAACTCCAAAAGCAAAAAGAATACAAAAAGTAATTGTTGAGTAATGAGAAAGAGTTTATTTTTTATAATAACGCTATTAGGTATATGTGCTTGTGTAAATGAAGTAGCCTTACCTGTAATTGTTGATTTTAATACAGAAATAGTTAATCAAGATTATACTGTGCCTGTAAAAGTAAAAATCCTCAATGATACAGAAGGTGCCGATACTTATAAATGGACTTTTAAAGGAGGTGAGCCTAGTAGTTCGTCAAGTAAAAATCCTGGTATTATAACCTACAATACAGAAGGAGAATATCTTATTACCTTAGAAGCTTCTAATAGAGATGGTAGTGTAGACGTAAAAACTCAAAAAATTACAGTAAAACCAACTGTTCTTATTGATTTTGAAGCAGAAGTGTTAGAAAATAATTATTCACCAGTTGAAGTAAAACTAACCAATAAAACAAAAGGAGCTACTTCTTTTGAGTGGTTTTTTCAAGGAGGAACACCAGAGACATCATCAAAAGAATATCCAGAAAACATAACTTTTACAACTCCGGGGGAGCATACGATAAGATTAAAAGTAAGTAATGGAGAGGAAAGTTATACTCAAGAAAAAATAATAGAAGTTGCACCTTATCTAACAGCCGATTTTGAATATTCAGTTGCTTTTGAAGACGATGACTATCAAGTTCCGGTAAAAGTTACACTAACTAATAAAAGTATTAGTGCAACTAATTACAATTGGACGTTTGAAGGCGCCAATATAACAAATAGCTTAGAAGAAAATCTAGAAATAGAAATTCAAAAACCAGGAACTCACACATTACAGCTAAAAGCAAGTAATGGAAAACAAGAGAAAGTATTTTCAAAAACAATAACTGTATATGAAAATACCAACTTAAGAAGTTTTGAAAACGTAAAATTAGGAATTAACACAGCTCATAAAGAGAATGCTATTGGAGCTTTTTTTTCAACCAAAATAAGAAAAGTATATACGAAGAGCGAAGTTACTAATGAGACAGGAAAGGATATAGACCTCGTTTTTTTTGGTTTAAACGAAACCTTTTCATATAACAAATTTGTGAGTCCAGATCAAGCATCAACAGTTGCTTTTTCATCCATTCCTAATGCTCAAAATACTCAATTAATAAACAAGCAAGAATCGTGTAATTGTAGTACACATTTATCTGTGTCTGAATTTGATTCTATGGTAAATGATCAATTATTAGTAGCCTTAACATTAGATGAAACAGATGAAGGATTGAAAGAGTTTGATAATACGATAGTGCCAAGAATCATTCCTTTTAAAACTTCAGATAACAGAAAAGGAGCGATAAAAATAAAGCAGTTTGTAAAAGACGGCACAAACTCATACATAGTAGTTGATATAAAAGTTCAGAAAGAAGCTAAATAAGAAAAAGTAGATGAAAATCAATTTAAACGATAGTAATATATTCAAAAAGGTAATGTTGTTGTTTACTGTATCAATAAGTACAGTACTATATTCTCAAACCTATCCAGTACAAGTTACTCCACAGTTGATACCACCGTATAGTTTAAAAATATCAGACTATGCTACGACGTCGAGTGAAAAACTGTATGCCAATATTTTATTAACCGATGTAAATGAAGTGGGACGTAGGATACGGTTAAAAATGTACATAGAAGGACAAGGACTTTCTATAACTACACGTGATGTAATAGCAGGAGAGACGCCTATATATTTAGATGGAGGAATAAATTTAAGGTTATCGAATTTAGATTTACAAACCTATTTTAAATTAAATAATTTAGTAGGAATCACACCAGGGCAGTATAATGCACCGTTGCCAAATGGAGGATATGATTTTTGTTTTGAAGTGTATGACTATTTTACAAACAGAAAACTCTCAAGTAAAAGTTGTACCACAGTTTACTTATTACAAAACGACCCACCAATCTTAAACTTACCATTTAAAGATAATATTGTAAATGCAACGAATCCTCAAAATGTATTATTTACTTGGACTCCCCGCCATAGTAATGCTAGTAACGTACAATATGAATTTACATTAAAAGAATTGTGGGATGTACAAAATCCGCAAGCCAACTTTTTAGCATCAGTTCCTTTTTATCAAACAAACACCTATAGTACAACACTATTAGTAGGACCAGAGGCACCACAGTTACTTTCAGGTAAAATATACGGTTGGCAGGTACGTGCTTTTGTAAGTGACGGAATTAATGAAACCTCTGTATTTAAAAATGACGGAAAAAGTGAGATTTTTTGGTTTAAATACTTAGAAGATTGTCAACCACCAAGCTTTGTTATTTCACAAGCATTAACAGCAGAGTCAGTGCAAATAAACTGGCAAAGTTCTGAACATGTACGTTATAGAATTCAATATCGTAAAAAGGGGTTTGGAGATGATGATTGGTTTGAAGTAAATAGCTATACTAATGAAGGTAAAATACGCAATTTAGAACCCGCTACCGTATATGAGTTTCGTGTAGGGGGAGAATGTACCCAGTTATCAGGGTTTGCCTATTCTAACATTCAAGAGTTTACGACACCAAGTAATGATGAAGCTGCTTATTACAACTGTGGTTTAATGCCTCAAATTAATATTACAAACAAAGAACCGTTACCAAAACTAGGACTTAACGAAACCTTTACAGCAGGAGATTTTCCAGTAACCACTCGTGAGGTAAGTGGAAGTAATGGAACGTTTAGCGGTTGGGGGTATATTACGCTACCTTTTTTGGAGAACCTGAAAGAAATGATTGATGCGGCAAACATAGCCACAGGAGGTGAAGTTAATATCGGTAAGTATACACGTATAAAGGTCGTATTTGACAACGTTCAAGTAAATAGTAGTTATGAACTTATTGATGGTGTAGTAGTCACAGACTACGACCCTGAATGGGGAGGAATTATAGATGGTGATGAAGTTATTGAAGATGTAGGAGACCTAGTAGATGATATTTTCCCTGATGAACCAGAAAAAGATAATTCAGATACAGCTAATGGTGGTACGACTACAGGAGGAACAACACCAGATGGAGGAACAGCACCAGATGGAGGAACAGCACCAGATGGAGGAACAGCACCAGATGAAGGGACAACACCAGATGGAGGGACAACACCAGATGGAGGGACAACACCAGATGGAGGAACAACACCAGATGGAGGGGCAACACCAGATGGAGGGACAACACAAGACGGAGGAACATCTGAAGGAGAAGGTGCTGGGAAGTATATTACTTATAGAGGAACAAAATACTATAAGGATGATACCATTACTATAGATTATGATAATAGTATAGAAAAAGAAGGTGTAGAATTTTTTGGAGCTAAAGAAGGAGCGCGTATACAATTTAATGCTTATACAGAAAATTACCCTCAAGGTTCAGGGCAGTATATTGTTGAGGGTAAGAAAGTTAATTATTTAGTGCAAAAAGATGTAATTAGTTATCAATTAGCGGTTAATTATTGGAATACTCCAGAAGATTTTCCTAATGAAGATAAAATGGCTACATTTTTAGTAAACGTAAAAATTAATAGACCAGAATTTGAATTAAAAGAATTTTGGGCATCTGACGCTAATAATAAAAATCGTAAAGCAAAAAGTGGTGAAATATTATATCTGGTAAAAAAGTATGGAGTTGCTACTGTTACAAGCAGTTCTCTTTCACGAAATGTAAATTATAGTGTAGTTACTTCACCAACCTTGGAGTCAAATAACTATAAAAAAGCAGATGTAGCATGGAATTATCATAACATCAATGGAACAAGACAGTTTGATTATGGAAAAACAAATATAAGTAGATCACTTAGAGAAAGAGATATAGCATATACAACTAATGTTGAAGTAGGATTCCCTAATAAACAGACAAAAAGTATAGATGTACAGTATGTAGACGGTACAAGAAGTCCCTATGAATTAGGTTTGAATGGTGTAAGTACGGTAGCAAAAATTGTTTTTAATCAAATACAAAAAAACACAAAAGTAGTAGAAAGTTTTTTTGATTTCTTAGGGATTAAAACAAAGCAAAAGTTTGAATTGGAACCAATTAAAGTAGAAGGTGTGCAATACAATGAAGAACATAGTAGATCTAGAAAATACCTTAAAGTTAAAGAAACTAAAATAACTGGAGGTATTGAAATTACATCACCTGAAGCTTTTGTCACACCACCTCCCTTAATGGTATTGAAAAAAGCAGGCATTGCAGAAATAGGCTTATATGCCATGATAAAACTAGGAATAAAACTAGAAGGCGTTGAAGAAACTAAAAGAATATTTGATAAAGATTCATTTTTAGAGAAAGAAAAATCTGCAAAAATAGTAGGAGCTTTATGCCTTGAAGCAGGTTTAAAAGCTGAGTTATTAGTTGCAAAATCACAAGTTAATTTTTTAGTAAAGGGTGCTGCTGAAACTTGTGCAAGCATAGAATTAATATATAGTTTAACTAAAAATAATTTTAGAGGTAAAGGTATAGTACCCCCTGTAGTTTTATTAGCGGAAGTAGATATTTCTTCTAGAGGAGTTTTAGAGTTTGATTTAGTAAAGTATAAAAAGAGTATTGAAATCACAAAAGAATTTAAGTTTTATGATAGTGACGAAAATAAATAGAATTTTTAAAATTGGAGGTAAACTATTTTTAGTAATAATATTGTTTTTTTTTGTAGCAATCTCCCCCTTTTCTTTTAACCGATATAAGAATTTTAAAAAGAGAGTTGATTATATAGATGATTATATTAAAATAAAAGTTAAAGTTGATTCTGTTAAATATGATATAAGTACTACTATTAGAGAAGGAGAAGTCCAAGAAATTTACTATCATTTTAAAGGTTTTGCTGATATGGTACGTGTAGACGAAGATGCTAAAGACGGTTATTACAAACATTTCTTAAACAGTAAACAAGATTCCATATATATATGGTACAATCCTAATGCAGATGATTTATATACAACTAAAGATTCAAAACCATTAAGTTTAAAACACCAAAAATATTTGATGTATAGAGATTTATGTTTTTTAATACTTGGAGTTATTTTAACTCTATGGTTTATTTATATAATGTTTATAGAAAAAAAAGAAAACAAATGATAAAAAATAGAATTTTAACTTTAATTGTTATTTTAACAAATGTTATAGTGTTTGGGCAAAACACTAACGATGCTAATTTAATATTAACGATTACAGAAGAGCAAAACCTTAGCTTTCATAAGTATGAGCCTAGGTTACAATTAAAGGCAACACTAACAACAATTAGTGAGGCTAAAAATGAGTTTCCTGAGCAGTTAATGCAATCGATACTTTCAGCAAGAAACCAAGAGTGGGTAAATTATAATACGCTAGGCGGAGAGGAAAAAGCATCAAAAAAGGAGCCATCTCATTTTGAGAAAATTGTAAGTATGAATAAAGATGAAAATTATTTTGAATTGTATCATAAGTTTACATTTAATCTAGGAGATATTCCTACTTCAATAATCAAATTTTATTTTTATCAAGAAAACGAAAAGCCGTTATCAGCAGCTTACGTTATGCAAAAAATAAATGGACGATGGCAAAGAACATCACACTCTTCATTGTCTATGCTTTCAATAATTGTTATGCGAATGAAATCGGAAGTATTGGAAGGAATAATTTTAGGAAATTCAACAGATGCATCTATACAAGCAATTACGGAAAGAGTTACCACAAATGGCGCTTTAGATGTTAAAAAGTTAGAAGATGAATTTGCAAGTTGGTATACCCCTAAAAAAGATGATATAAAAATTAATTTATATAAAGACCCTAAATCTTGGTAACAATGAAAAAAAATATAGATTTTAAGATAATAATTAGTGTTATTACTTTTCTTTTTTTGAAATCAGTATCATATGCTCAATTAGATTATTCAAAATTTGAAGGTGTAAAGTCAAAAATTACTATAGTTAAAGAGTATTCTTTTGTAAATGTTTACGATTATAATTTCAATTCAAATGGCAAAGATTCTCTTCTTGTACAAACATTGAATGATAATTCTTTAGAGGCTGCTATATCAAAAAAATATGCTCCTAAATTTATCAATAATACCAAAGATTCAATATCATTCTCTGTCAAATTACTGTCACGTTTAATCATTGATGTAGATAATAAAAGACACTATTTTGTAAGTTATAAAGCGTCAAACAATAATGTGAAAATGATTTCAAACTTTCTTAATAACGGAGTTAATTTTATAGAAAGTACAAGTTCAAATAGTGAAATAGAATTACTAAAATCAATTTTAAAGAATTCTAATGCATATTTATTGTTTAAGTTTTATAATAAGCGAAAAAGTAAAAATTATCCAGTTGTAGATGAACTTAAAGATGCAACTAAAAATGAGCAAGGCTTTTTAGATATAAAAAAACTAGCTCAAGTCCTAGAAGAAAATAAAGCTTCACTAGCTAAGTATTTAGATGAATAGTAATAACTACCTTGTTTAGAAATGAAAAAGAGTTTATTTATACTATTATTTTTTTATAGTTTTTTAGGATTTGGGCAAGGATATAGATATTATACATCATTAGCGAACTTTGGTAAATTTTCTTATGAACCAAATGCATGTAGCAATCCTTTCTATCCATTACCTGTGTCTAGAGGAGAAGTTAGTATTAAAGATTTTGATAATAATATTTTATCAGAAAGTATAGGTGTATTTGAATTTAATACTCAACCAAATAAAGCTTTTATATATTTAGGTAGTTGTGAGGCTTTGATACCTAATGGAGGAGGAGTACACCTATTATCTTATGGTTTTGAAATTCCATATAATTCAAGTTCATTTTATGGAAAAAGATATGATACAGAAGGAGCACTGTTAGGTGTCCTTTTTTATGAAAAAATAAATACTCAAGTCATTAGAGAGATCAATTGTAATGGAATTACAGAAAATACTATACAAGAAGTAGAGGAGGCTGATGTGCTTGAATGGCAGTATATTATTGACGGAAGTCAATATATAGTACCTGATTCTAGTAATAAGACTACTTTATTTGTAAACTTTACAAGTTTACCAGTAAGTCTCTCTAATCATGTAGGAAAAACAATCTTTTTTAGATATAAACTAAAAGGAGATATTTTTTCACCTTTAAAAGGATATACAATTACTTCTTGTTCTACACAGTTAAAACAAAATCCGCCTGTATCTCAAAGCCCAACTTGCAATTACAGAAATGATGGGAGCTTAACTTTAGACTTTAAGCGAGATTTATATACAACAGAAAAGTTGGCTGTTATTATATATCAACAAAATACAGTTTCTGGAGAGTATGATGTTATTTTAGATCAAGAACTCGTAATAGAATCTCTGGATAAGGTAGACGAAACTACCTACAGATATCAATGGGCTAATAACTTACCTCATGGAACCTATAAACTTAAATATCAAACAGGAGAAAAAGGAATTGGGATTAGCCCTGAAGATATTTCTTGGTCTAGTTTAGTTCCTGTAGAGTTTACTATTGAAGAAACAGCAAAAGTTGATTTCCAAGTAACAGGTTCAGCAGATCAAAATTGTTTTGAGGTAAATGATGGCTATATAGATATTAGTGCTAGGGGAGAAAGTAGTAGAACATTTTTATACCAACTAAAAAAAGATAATGTAATACAAATCTTTAATGGTACCAATTGGGTTAATTATTCAGGAAATAATGCTGATAATGAAACATGGTTCTCGTTTATCAATGCAAAGACAACAAGAATAAGTAATTTAAATAAAGGATCATATAGCGTAAAAGTTAAAGACTCAGAAAAGTGTTTAGCAAAACAGTTATAAAAAAGAAAAGAATATTTTAATGATTACAATGAGGGGGCAAACACTAAAAGTAGTAGTGTTTATTTTAAGCATATTTTTTGCTGAAAGTATAGTAGGACAACAATTAGATTTTGAGAATATAGGAAGAGGAAAACCTTTTAAAGTTAGCGGAAACATCGCTGCTAACTCTGTGTTTTATTCATCCAATCAAAATAGTGCAAGAGCACCATTTACCTATTTTCTACAAGGAAGCTTAAACTTTAATATTTATGAATTTTCAATTCCTGTAAGCTATAGCTTTTCTAATCAAGGAGGCGATTTAGAATATCAATTACCATTTAGTTTTAATCGTTTGAGCCTGCACCCTAAATATAGATGGATACAAGCCCATATTGGAGATGTGAGTATGAGTTTTTCTCCATATACGTTAGCAGGACACCAATTTACTGGTGGTGGAGTTGATTTAACTCCTAAAGGAAGTTTTACTTTTTCAGCAATGTATGGTCGATTATTAAAAGCTACAGAAGATTCAGAAGACAATAGAACACAACCAGCTTTTAAACGAATGGGATATGGAGCTAAAGTAGGGTTTAAAAAAGAAAAATATAGTTTAGAATTAATTGGTTTTTATGCAAAAGACAAGATAAACTCAATAAGTGCAGTACCAGAAGAAAAAAAGGTGTTACCCAAAGAAAATTTGGTGCTAAGTATGTCAGGAGCTGTAACTGTAACTGATGGACTTAGATTTAAAGGAGAATACGCTTCAACGGCTATAACACAAGATCTTAGAGCAGAAAAAGTAAGTCATAGTAACGGGGTAGCAGGTTTATTATTCAACAATAGAGCTTCAACAGAACATTACAAAGCATTTAAAACAGAAATGGAATATAGCTTTGATAAATATAGATTTGGAGTTGGGTATGAACGTATAGATCCTGGCTATCAAACATTAGGAGCTTATTATTTTAACAATGATTTTGAAAACATTACCTTAAACGGAAATACTTCTTTATTTAATAATAAAATAAGTTTAGGATTTAATATAGGGTACCAACGAGATGATTTAGCAAACCAAAAAGAAACCAATACTAATAGAACTGTAGGAAGTGTAAATGCTACTTACGCAATGAGTAAAAAAGTAAATATAACAGGAAGCTATTCTAACTTTTCTACTTACACTAATAATAAACTAGATCAGTTTGAGATTATAAATGATGATAATTTGTTAGATAATCAAGAAGAACGCTTCAATTATAAGCAGTTATCTCAAAATGCTAACGTTAATATAAGTTATATTTTAGAAAATAGTAAAACAAGAAGACAAAACCTAAATACAAATTATTCATTAGCAACGGTTGCAAATGCTGAAAATGGAATTGTGCGTTTAGGAAACGGTTCTACATTTCATAATTTTAATACTTCTTATACCATAGGGTTACCACAAAGAAAAATGAATATAACCTCTGCTTTAAACACTACGTATAATACTATAGGAAGAGATGAATCCTATACATGGGGACCAACAGTAGCAATAAATAAAAAATTGTTAAAAGATAAATTAAATACAACACTGAGTACTTCTTATAATCAAAATAATAACAAAACAAATAAGGCAAGTGCAACAAACTTTAGATTGAATGCAAATTATGTATATAGAGAAAAACATAATTTTAATTTAAGTGCTATTCAATTATTTAGAAATACTTCTTTAAAGAATACCCAAGACTTAACAGTTACTTTCGGCTACAATTATGCCTTTGACTTATCTGCAAAAAAGAAAGCAAAAGTAGAGAGAGTTCGGGGGGAGTTTAGTTTTTCTTATAAGGAGCATACATTTACAGGAGAGCCCAATGAAATAACTCCAGAGTTATTAATTATAGGAAAGGCAAAAAGGTTTGAGGAGATAAAAAAGGTAAATAAAATAGCAGATAAACTTTTAGTTTTAGAACAAGAGTTAAAAGATGCTGAGCTAAAATCTAAAAATAAGTATAAGAAAAAGGCAATTGAGTATTTAAACCATTTGTATAAGAATCAAGATTATGTAAATATATATGATGATTTAGTGTTTAATGGGCTTAAGAAATTATTTAGAGACGCTAAAAGGGCGGAATGGTCAGTAGAGCAAAAATATAAGACAGCGGTATCTATGTATAATAGTTCAAGTAGAAAAGAGAGTAAAAAGATGCAATTGTTTTTAAAGAAAAGAACATCTGCCTACAAGGCAAATAAAAATATGTTAGAGCAGTTAGAAAACTTAAAGAAGAGTGATTTATATGAAAAAGGCGGTGAGTTCTATAATTTCAAGCATAGACACCTAAATACTATCTTAAACATGTTAGAAGAAGGTAGGACTAAAATGGAAGTTTCTATTTTCATTGAAATAGCTTTTGCCAAAATGTTTCACACATTAAGTGAATAAAAAGAGCTAATTAACTACTCTTCAGAGTTTTTTAAGTAGATTCTTTTTCTTTTTTGAAGCTTTTAAAAGTCGGATAAGGTTGTTTATTCCAATAACAACTAAGATGGAAATACAAGCGGCTGTACCTAATGCGCCTCCATAACCATTAAAAAAAGTAGGACTAACCGTATAGATAAATCCAAAAACAATTCCTGCAAAAATAATTGAAGTATAGTTACGAGTAAGTTTACTAGAGGTCATACCAACAAAAGAAGCACCAAAAAATACCCAAGGAATTTGATTGGCTATATCTTCAGAAAATAACTCAGAAAAAAGAGAACATGTACTAGCAACAAAAAGAGTGAGTAGAGCAGAAGCTCTTACAGGACCCTGTTTGTATTTTGTACTTACTAAAAACGTTAAAAAAGCCCCAAGTATGCTTGTTAAATATATTGATATGGTAGTAAGCACTATGAAAGAATTAAAAGAAATAACGATGAAATAACTACACTACCAAAGGCAAGAGTACCCAGTTTACCACCAACTCCATTAAAAAGGTTTTTAGAGAGTATAAAAAAAATACCCGCTATGATACCTGCAATAATTATAAGGCTATAATCAATAGCAACGTTTTTTTGTGACATTCCTACAAAACAACCACAATACATAGCATTGGGAATATTTTGTAAAACCTTCGACTTTTTATTTAAATCAGGCAAAAAAGAAGCAACTGTACCAATAAGTGTTGCTGCAAAAACAGAATTTAATTTAGTGAAAAGATGTAAGTAACTTGTAAGTATAGCTCCAATTATAACAAAAATTATTACATAGAATGGCTCAAAATCTACTCTTTTAATTTTAAAAAACTTTATGTAACTATAAATTATAAGTGTAGTAATAAGTGTTGTTAACGATAGTATTGTAAAAGTATTTTTATGCTCAAACAATAATGCAGTAATAAATGCAAATTGAGTAAGAACTAAAAAAATGATAGAAAAAAAGTGAAAATATTTTTGTCTCAAAACAGAGTTATTCAGCAATTATAATATAATGGCAAATTTACGGTATAAACTATGATTTATCAATTAATTTCCTTGAATTCTAACCCAAAGATCTGTTAATAATTGTTTAGCTTTTTCACGATCTCTAGGCACTTCGTTTATAACTATTTTATTTTGCTTTTTTGTTATTTGAAAACTAAAAGCAAACTGCTGAAAATTAGGAGCTACGCTTAATAATCCAAAACGTAAATCATTTAAATAAATTAAATTATTCTTTTCTGAAATTGTATACCAACCTTTGGTAATTTTAATAAGTCGTTTTATTGAAACATTATTTTTATAATCGTCTAATAAATGATGATTTTTAGGGTAGGAATAAAATTCAATTGGTTTAGTATCAAAAAAAGAACAATAACCTATTAGATAAGCATCATCTGTTTCAACATTTGCAGACCATAAAATGGTGTTAAAAGGCGTAGGTTTGGTTTCTATTTCTTTATAAGAAATCCCTTGTTCTTTTAAAGCGTGTGAAAATTTTGTATAAGTGATTCCTTTAATAACAAGGGTAATTGCCATGTAAGAACTACTAATAATTAGTCCTAAATTGTTATACTTTGTTCTTTTAGCTGTCCCTTTACGTTGAAACATTACCATTAGTAGAAATACTAAGAAAGGTAATGTGTATAAAGGGTCAATAACAAATATATTTTTAAAAGCTAACCGCAAATCGAGTGGCCAAAAAAGTTGAGTTCCCCAAGTGGTATGTGCGTCTAGAATTGGATGTGTTATAAATCCCCAAAACATAAGTAGAGCCCATTCTTTAGTGGAGGCATTTTTTTCATATAAAGAGATAAGCCAACCAAAAATCCACCCGAAAACAATTGCAAAAAATACAGAATGTGTAAAACCTCTGTGTATTTCTAGAGCAGTAACAGTGTCAAAAAGCTTACCAACATAAACATCTAAGTCTGGAATAGTACCAGCGATGGCACCATAAAGCATTGCTTTGTTTCCTACTTTTTTACCTAATACAGCTTCTCCAACAGCTGCCCCAAGAACAATTTGTGTGAGTGAATCCATTAGGCAAAAATACTTATAAAACGGTTAGTAAATAGTGTTATAATATTCGTTAATCCATTTTGTAGGATATTTATTATATAAATCGTTAAGAAGTAACTTGTTTGCTTCGGAAGTTTTAAAATCTTTATAAAAACTACCAAGAACCCAAACTATTTCTCTAGATAACTCTCTTTTATGACACTCTAAAAGAACTTGCTTTGATTTTATTGAAGAGTCTGTTAATAGTAATACTAAAGCTCCCGCTGTTTCAAAATTGAACTCATTAAAGAAAGGCGTTATTTTTTGAGCTCTTTTTAAGAGTATTTCATTCTCTAAAAAAAGAGATGCTTTTAGTTTTTTTCGTAAACTAGGATAGCTAGTATATGAGTTCACCTTGATAACAAATTTTAAGTTTTCTAAAAACTCGCTATACTTTGTATTGTATAGGTTTTCTATATCATTTAGTGAGTTCACTCCAAAGAGTACATATACCGTACTAGGTCTTAAAACATTAATATTATATCCCTCACCAAGAGACGATAGTGTTTTTTCAATTCCTTTTAAGAAAAGAGGGTAATTGTTTTCTTTTACTTTTGTAATAATACCTAATCTAGAGGCGTGAAAATAAGCATCAATAATTTTTTGCTTGTCTATTCCTTTTAAAGCTTTTGTTAGTGTTGCATTGATATCATAATGACGATATGGGTAAAATTGACCTTGAAATTTATGGAGTAAAGCTTCGTTTTCGCTTTCAATAAAAAGATCAATAATTTTACTTGTGGTAAGTTTACCTAAAGATTGATATTTTTTTTCTTGTAACTGTATTATTATCTCTCTTTCCATTTATGAGATGTGTTTTATTAATTGTTGATGTTTTTAATGAAAAACTATAGCTGCTTTGTTATGAATACTATGTTTTGCAGCTTTAAATAATTCACACCAAACTAGTTTTTCTTTCCAAAAGTCTTCTTCTGCGTTTATTGATTTATTTACAGCTTCAATATTTACAATAGTATCGTCTTCATCTAGTTGAATATTAAGCTTATTTGCTATAAATTTTAATTCCTTAAATAGAGTGTATGACGAACCAATCATTGCACCATCAATAGGAATTTCATCATTATCAAAAACAATATCGATAAAATCTACAGGAACATAAAAACCTGTACAATCTGAATGACATATAAGATGACAAGTAAGGTCTGATGCATGATCATCTATAATAGAATCTTCACTAGGCTCACTGTTAGGGCTAAATGGAATAGGAGTCCAATCTTCATATTCGGCACAATAAGCATAAAAACGCCTTAAGTGATGAATAAAATCGTAAGAAAACCCGCCAAGTTCTAAAGAACCACCTTCTAATTTAGCTGGTTCTTCGTAAGGTGTAAGCCCATTTAATTCTAGTAGTTTGTTAACATCTTTAAATACTGAAGAATAATGTTCAAAAGCTTCTTCATCCATTTCTTTAAAGCTAGCAAGTGCTCCGCTAGTAATGTATAATCCCATCTTTTGTTTTTTAATTTAATTGCTTGTAAAAGTATAAACAAGTGTAAGTAGAAAGTAATCTGTTTTATAAGCGTAGTTAACCGTTGTAAATTTGAAAAAAAATGAATCTACTTCCAGATACAGAAAGTAATATATCTAGTAAAATCAATATAGTTTTACGAAGTGGATAGAGGCGAAATACTTTGTTTTCTTTTAATTACTTTTTCTAATTAAACTGGAGTATTGCTCTAGTCTATTTACTAAATTAGCAGAATGCTAGATTTTACAGATTATATTAAAGTTTTTATTAATTTAGATGATGCTACAACTAAAGCTATCCAAGATATGTCAATTGAAGAGACATTCAAAAAAGGAGAACAAATTTTAAACATAGGTAAGGTATGTAAACGATTTTATTTTTTAAGAGTAGGTAGTGTAAGAAGTTATATTTATCAAAAAGGAAAAGACATAACTCATTGGGTTTATGGTCCTAATTCATTATTTACTTCTTGGGGAAGTTATGTTTTACAAAACCCATCTAATGAATATATTGAAGCCATCGATGATTGTAAGGTAGTTTCTATATCTTACGATAATTGGCAATTATTATATGAAAAGTATCCAAATTTAGAAAGATTTGGAAGACTGATGATGGAGCAAGAATTAGCAATTATTGATGAGTTTTATAAAGGATATTATTTTTTATCTGCTAAAGAAAAATATGAATTACTTATAAATGTATATCCTACTATAACTCAGATAGCTAATTTAGGACACATAGCTTCCATGCTTGGAATAAGTCAAGAAACGCTCAGTAGAATTAGAGTAAAATAAAAGAGTCTCTTCTATTTAGAAAAGACTCTGCAATATGAAAAGAAAGGAGGGGTAATCTATCACTAATTATGTTTTTTAAAATATCTTATCAAAAAACTCTAACTACGTTAAATCCAAAAGAAATATCTCCTTTGTCCCAATCTCCTTGCGTTTTAGTTAAAAAGGCACTATCGTTACTTCCTCGTGCGTTTGAGAATAATAATTGAAATACGTGTCCACCTGTTTCAATATCAACACCCAACGTAAGAGGGTTGTTGTAAACGGAGTTGCTATCCTTATTAAAATTACAGGCATAATCTAGGTTAATACTCATACGCTTACTAACCTTTAAACGTCCTCCAACTCCCATTAAAAACTGATTGTGATTTCTAGTTTTTGTTGCATTTAAGTCTTGTAAATTTTGGCGAACAAAAGAAGGGGCAAGTTCTAATGAGAAACTCTTAGAAACCCTACGAGAAGCTAAAAGTTGAAAAGTATAACTCATTCGGTCACCAAATCTTAAATTTGGATAATTCTTCTTTTTTAATTCAGAATTAATATCTGCACTAGCATATACCACTAAGTTTAAAGGAAACTTATTTGATTGTTTGGTAATCCTAACCTTAGCTGTTCCAGAGTATGTTTTTTCGAAACTATCCCTACTTAATCCTAATTGAATCCCATCCCAAAAACTATATAGTAATTGAATTTTTGTATTAGCTTGATCTAATCCAAAAAATTCATCAATACCATCTTTTAAAGATCCGAATCGGTGTGCAACAACTAAATATAAGTCACCTTTGTCGGCAATTTTTGTTGATTGCAAATTTCCTATTTGCATTGCTTTAAAAGCAGGTAAATCAAATTGTTTTGTATGCTTAGTTTCATTGTCTAGTTCATCTAATAAATCATCTTGAGCATTCATACTCAGTGATAAAAAAAGAAGGATGAATAAAAAGTTTATTTTAGTATGCATTGATTTAATTTTATTTCGTCTAGTAAATCATCGTATCCAATGACACGACCTTTTATTGTTATTTTTTGATTTAAGTTTAATGTTGTGATTTTATTAGGAGTTTTAAACTGACAAAATATTTGGTTATTTAAGGTAACCCCTTTACTATCTAGTCCTGTAATTTCTCCTCTTAGTTCTACTACTTTTGAATTCCATTCATTAAAATTGGTGCTGGCCATTTCTAAAAAATCGGTAGATGCTCCAGTATAGTTTGAATCTACCTCTTCAATTGTTTTATGAGGATTATACACGTAAGTATATGCTCCGTATATAGCCGCAACAAGAAGTAGTCCTATGAGGATGAACTTATTTTTTTTCAACCAATTCATAATTTATGGTAACAATTATTTTATCAGCAATTTTCTTTCGAACAATGCTTGGTATTTTAATATTAAAATCTTGTGGTTTAACTGTGAAGCTACATGAAAGTTTAATGGTGTTGTCTTGAGAAAAAACCTTAGCAATGGTGTTAACTTCTTTCTTTTTTCCTCTTACCGTAAGTATTCCATTTAAAGGAAACTCTTTTTGATCTTTCATTTTTTCTATAGAGAAATCATTTAATTTTCCTCTAAATGTAGCTTTTGGATACTTGTCTGAATCCATATAGTTTTCATTAAAGTGCTCTTGCATCAAGGCTACTTTGAATTGAAAAGCGTTTACAAAAAGTTGAGCGGCAATATCACCAGTAGCTACTTTTAAAATAGAAGTAGAACTATGGTTTGTAGCTTCAACTGGTTCAAAAGTCTCTACGGAAGCTTTGAAATGAGTTGTACCGGTTCTTGTAAAATATTTTTGTGCAGCAATTGATTGTGAAAGCAATAGTATTGCTAACATGATTAATTTTTTCATTTGTAACATTTTTAAATTATTCAATATATCCATCTGTTTTCCATTTATCGAATAAAGCTCTTCTATCGGCAGTTAAAAGTCCGTTTTGAGGCATTGGATTGGCAGCATCATTTATACGGGCTATTAAATTTCCATTTTGAGCCGAGTTTTTCACTTGATCATAGGTTTCAAGAATTAATCCATTGGCTGGGTTTACCGAACTATGACAGGTTAGGCAGTTATTAAATATGATTGGCTGAATGTCTTTTTGATAGCTGACTACTCTACCTACAGGAGCTCCGGCTAAAGGAATTTCTGCAGTGGTACAACTAACACCTAATACAACAATTGCTAAATAAAATATTCTTCTCATTCTCTTAATTTTGAACATCAACATTGGTTACATTTTCTACTTTATTTTCTAATGGAGCTACCGTAAGCTTTTTGCTAATACTTAAAATATCTCCTGCTCCTGGAGCACCATCTCCACTTTTATCGGCTACAACTGTGAGGTAATACTCTCCTGGTTGTAGGTATGTATATAAGAAAGTCTCTTCTTTATTTTCTAAGGCTGGGAAATGTAAAATGGTATCAAATGCAGCTGCATCAGAAGTTAAAAAACCATTGGTATCAGTTAAAGGATCTCTAGATAAGTACACCAACAAATTAGTATCTGTAATTTCACTATTTCTGGTAATATTAGCGGTTAATGTACCTAACCTTGGATGATCTGTAATTATATAAGGATCTCCAGATTGAGGAGCTAATTCATAAACATCATTATTGGTTTGGGAAGCTAAGAAAGTTGCAGATTTTGCTGGTTGTCCCGCTTGTTCTGTATACAAATGCTCTGGATTGAATCCATTAGCAAAGTCTAGTCCATTATCAATAGTATTTTCAGGAAAACCTGTTGCATTTTGAGCAGATTGTGCTAATTCCATATGCATTTTCTTTCCTTTGAAAGTCATATGTCTTGAAGGTATGCGATTTCCTAAATTGCTCGTATATGAATTAAAAAAAAGTTCATCACCTTTAAATCGAAGTTCCATGTACATAATTCTTGTTCCACCAATGGCATCTACAAGTCTGTAATATTTTCCTTCGGCATTTCTATCTTCAATTTTATCCATTACAAAATAACTTGTACGATAAATTCCATTTAATAGTCCCCCATTACGAGCCATAATGGTTCTTTTTCCTTTGTAGTTGGTAACAAAGAATGAAGTAAATAGATTTCCTAATGATCCGCCTTCGTGAATACCGTGTATATGAGATTTTGAAATTGCTCTATAATCCCAAGCAAACCAAGGATATTCATCGGCAATTACTTTATTGGTACCTACCCAATGTCCTTGCATTTTTTCAAGAAAATCAAACCCATCAATAGTAATATCTACAGGGTTTACTTCTGTAACAGGATTAGTGGGAGGTGTAGGATTGGTTCCTCCAGTAATATCTCTTACGTTGTCTTCACAACCTATTAAAAAAAGAACAAACAATGTTCTTAAAAGAAAGTGTCTTTTTTTCATAATTTAGTTTCTATTATTGTTTTCTAGTCCAAGTTTCTATTAATGGTTTCCTTCTTATATAAGTGGTAACTTTCAAAGTATCTTGATGCTTAACTTCTATTTGATAGTTTAGAGTATTAGTTTGAGTAGCTCCAGATAACGCATCTATAAAAAGGTGGTCTTTATAGAGTAAATTTTTGATAAAAATATCTTTATCAGTACCTGTTTCATGTAGTATGGTAGTACCATCATTATAGTAAAGAAGTTTACCAACTATATGTTTGTTAACCTTTTCAAATTTATAGGTAGCCTTATAAAATTTGCTATTGGTTTTCCAAATACCAATAATCCTTTGATCAAAAGGTTTGGAACAACCTAGAAATAGAATTATGGTTATTAATAAAAAAAGTTTCATGATTTATAGTTTAAAGCCGAGACAAAAATGTGAAGGATGTTAGAGAGATTTTTTGATTTATGTCAAAATCATCTTGTGGAGTGTTTTTTGACTTAAGTCAATTTGCTTTTATAAACTCAATAGTAGTTTTGGAGAAAACTTTTTAAGATGAAAAAATTAATGTTACGTTGGAATGTTGATACACCAAGAGATTTGATTGTTATATTCTTCGTGTTTTCAATAACAGGGTCTTCTTCAGTATTAATAGGTAGACCTATATTGAAGTTTTTAGGAATAACATTGGAATATATACATCCTATTATTTACTACCCATTATTTATTATTTCAAGCTTTATATTCTATCAAATATTTTTAGTGATATATGGATGGGTTTTTGGACAATTCAATTTTTTTTGGAATATGGAAAAGAAGATGTTAAAGAGGTTTGGAATAACTATTTAATATTTTTCTTTATACTTAAGATATGAAGAGTACAATTAAGTGGAGAACTATAATCGCATTGATATTAATCCACATTATCAAATTTATGAATTGGGAATGGGCTTGGGGAATCCTTTTTTGTTTTGGATTATTCTTGATTTATTTTCTGGGGTTACCTATTTTATTGAGCTCATTTTAGAAATAAAAACACCATTTTATACTGGATAATTATAGTTTCTTGGTTATTAATGGCATTCTATTCTTTATCAACATTGTTTATTAATTATAATCAATTTAATTACTAATATGAAAAAAAGGAAAACAATAATAGCTTTGGTATTGTTAGTACTTGCTGTAATCTTTGAGTGGGACTGGTTTTGGGCATTTTTTATCTTGATAGGACTATTGAATGTTTTAAAAAGTAAAACAATTCATTTTGTAGAGGAGGTATCTCTTGAAGAAACTCCAAGGTTGTATTGGACAATGATTTCAATTTGGTCCTTTTTGGCTTTGTTTTCTATTTTAAATTATTTAAGCATTTTGACTTAAGTCAAAGTGTAAATAAGCTATTGTACAGAACTTTGCAGAAAATTAAATATACAAAGATGAAACTAATTTTAACTTTAGCACTCTCTATTCTTGCCTATTTTGGAATGGTTTATTATGGAGTAAGTTCGCTCGTTATTTGGATTTTTTTGATAATCCTATGGACTGTTATAGATTATTTTACCTATGATAAACCATTTTCATGGATAGATTACATCATTTTGGTAATTGTATTATCATTAGTAGAAATAGGTTCTTGGTATAATTATTTTGGAGTCTTATAAATGCTTTTGACTTGTGTCAAAAGCAAAATAAACTACTCTAAGGATATTTGTATTAATTAAAAATTAAAAAAATGAGCAAAACAAGATTAATAATATATAGTATTGTAATTATAGCAACTATTGTTGGTATACCACATTATGTGGCAGATAATTTTAAGATCCCCGAATATACCAATGAAACTGTAGATCGTTTCTTTTATATTTTTAACGATTTAAGTGTACTGTATATCATTGTACCATTTTTTGTGCTTGAACTAGTTAGGTATCTTGTCACAAAAAGATTAAACAAAGATTTAGCATTAGATTCAGTAGCGAATGTATTAACCGTAGGATTTTTTACTGTTATCAATTATATTTTAGGACTTTTATTCGCAACAAAACTATACATATGGGCTTGGGAATATCGTTTTTTTGATGAACTACCGTTAACTTGGATAACCATTACATCTTGTATTCTTTTAGCTGATTTTTTATATTATTGGGAACATCGATTGATGCACGAATTAGCAGTAGGATGGGTAACGCATACGGTACACCACAGTTCTCCTCATTTTAATATGTCGGTAGCGTATAGATTTGGACCATTAGATGGATTTTTTCCATTATTCTTTTCGGTACCAGCGGTTATGTTAGGATTCAATCCGTTTTTAATGTTAGCAGCTGAACTATTTGTACAAACATTCCAAGCAGTATTGCATACAGAGATTATAGGTAAATTGTTTAAGCCAATTGAGTATATTTTTAATACACCATCACATCATCGTGTACACCATGGTTCTAACAGGCAGTATTGGGATAAAAACTATGCAGGAATTTTAATCATTTGGGATAGAATGTTAGGAACTTTTGAACCAGAGGAGGAAAAGGTGGTGTATGGTATTTCAGAACCTTTAAATAGCGTGAATCCGATTGAAGTATTTTTTCATGGAATTACCCGTTTCTATGATAAATTGAAACATACGAAAGGGTTTAGAAACAAGTTATTATCTTTTGTAAAAAGACCACATTGGATGCCTAAAGGCCAAACTTATCCGCCTCAACAGGCATCAGATAAATAACGTATAACTCAAAATGAATAGTAGAAAATGAAGATAGTAAATAGTATATTTAAAGTTTTAGGATATGTAATTATTCTTGGAGGGTTAGGAACATTAATTGTTTTTGCATTATATCCTTCACAAGATGAATGGGAGTATTACACACAAGAAGCATTTGTTGAAGAGCAGTATATTACTGAAGATATAACAGAGAAAAAATCCAAAAAAGTATCATCTGTAACAAAAACTGTTAGAAGTAAAAATACAGTTTCATTAACAGGAAAATGGAAAGTGGTATATAAGAGCTTAAATGGATCTGTGGTTTACGTTATAAAGAGAGAAGGTAAAATATATAATGCTTTTACCTATGAAGTTCAAGATGAAAATGGTTACGGAGAAAAAGTACCCTTAGAAAAAAACTTAATCATTAAATATTTCAACGGTAAAAAAGGAAAAGGAACTTATAAGGTAGAGTTTGAAGGAAAAAAATACGATATCCCATGTAAAATTAATTTAAAAGATAATAATACATTTTTACTAAGTTATGATTATTATGGGTACAATGATACTGAAGTTTGGAAAAGGGAAAATTAAAACTTTATAAAATATTATGAGTTCAACATCAAACAATAATAATTCAGAAACTTCTAAAATGATGCACGTGCTTCCAGTTGAGGCATATACTTCACAGGAATGGTTCGATTTAGAAATGAAGTATCTTTTTTCTACTACTTGGCAATATGCTGGTTTGGTAGAAGACGTAGCAAATTCTGGAGATTATATTTCTGTTCAAGCAGGATTGAATAATATATTTATTGTTAAAGGAAGAGATCATCGTTTAAGAGCTTTTCATAATATGTGTCGTCATAGAGGAACACAATTGTTAAGAGCAGTGGGGAAAAATCAAAAAGCGATTACCTGTCCTTATCATGATTGGACCTATGATTTAGAGGGAAAACTGGTTAGTATTCCGAAGAAAGACCAAGAATTTCCAGATTTAAACGGTAAAGAATTGCATGAATGTGATTTAAATCTGCATGAAGCTTCGGTAGATATTTTTAAAGGAATGCTTTTTGTGCATCCAGAAAAGAATGCCCCAAGTATTATGGCGTTTTTTGGTGAAGTGGAACCGTATTTAGGTCCGCATATAGTTGAAGAATTGGTAGAATGGAGTGAAACAGATGGAGAACCTTTTTACACTAAAGAAATCAAATCAAACTGGAAAATTATAGTAGAGAATTATATTGATCATTATCACTTAGCACATTTACATGAAGGAACCTTGAATATGTACGACCATTCCAAAGCTGAGTTTGGGTGGAAAGGTCCGCATTATTGGTTTTATGAACCATTGATAGATGATTACTTAAAAGATGTAGACAATGCTGCGCAGTTTCCACTAATTGAAAGTGTACCTAGAGAAAAAATAGGAGCCTATGTACCATGGTTATTCCCTAATATAGGTATTACTGAAGGAGAAGCACAATGGAATACTTTTCACGCAATTCCATTAGCTGCAGACAGAACATTAGTGGTAATTAGAGCTAAGGTTGAAAATAAAAGTGAATGGGAGTTTACCAAACAATATGCAAAATCTTCTATGAGTAAAGTTTGGCAGCATTATGGAAATAAAGGAAAGTATGAAGGAGAAAAAGACGATCCAATGGCTTCTGGAGATTTTATGGCTGAAGACATTTACGCCTGTGAGCAACAGCAAAAATCGTTAAGTTCTCCATATTTTAACATTGGAGCGAGAGCAGTTAGAGGGGAATATGCCATAATGAGATTTCAGCAAGAAGTAAAAAAATGGATGGAAATTCATGGGGCTTTTGATAAAAAATAAAAGAAATAAGATGAGAAAAATTGTACTAGGGTTAATGATTGTTTTAGCAGCCTGTAATACCGTACAGAGTAAAAAAGACGCTTTACAGTCTTCAAAAGATAAGTTGAATATAAAGAAGAAAGAAGTAATTGTATTAAAAGTAAATGCTCAAGAAGTAGATTGTTACGGAGCTCATGGTAAACAGAAATGTATACAAATTAAAGAGTTAGGGGTAGACAGTACATGGAAAAACCAATATGAAGGAATAGAGGGGTTTAATTACAGTTCAGGCTTTGTATACAATTTACAGGTGGAAAAGATAACATTAAAAGAAGCACCTCAAGATGCCTCCTCAATTTTTTACAAACTAATAGAAGTATTGAAAAAAGAAAAGCTAATTACAAATGAGGAATTGGCAAAATTTCCAATGTTAGAAGTTACTGAAATAGTAAATGGCAAAGATGGATTTACAGCTACTTTAAAAGACAATAAAGGAGCGTCATACACCTGTACGATTAGTATTCCAAACCTAGAAGATAATTATGAGGAACTAAAAGTAGGAGATAAAGTAAGAATAGCTGGAGAATATGCTGAAAGCTATCCCGTACAAATTTTTGCTAAGCGAATTTTAAAAGTAGAATAAGATGTCTAAGTTCCATAAATTAAAAGTACTGGAAGTAAAAAAAGAAACGAATGATTCCGTTTCGGTATCCTTTGACGTCCCTTATGAACTGTATGAAACGTTTAATTTCAAAGCAGGACAATATATAACCTTAAAATTTGTAATAAACGGAGAAGAAGCAAGACGTTCTTATTCTCTTTGCAGTAGTCCAGCATTGGAAGAACTTTTAAAAGTAGGGGTAAAACGCGTAAAAAAAGGATTGGTATCAAATCATATTAATGATAATTTAAAGTCGGGAGATATAGTTGAGGTGATGGTTCCTGATGGACGTTTTTTTGCAAATGTTCAAAAATCGAACTATAAAACTTATTATTTGTTTGCTGCTGGAAGTGGTATTACTCCAATACTTTCTATTTTAAGAACTGTATTGTTAACCGAAGAGAAGAGCTATGTAAACATGATTTACGGAAATAGAAATCAAGAAACCATCATGTTTAAAGAAGAATTAGAGGTCTTGAAAAAAGAATTTCCAGAAAGGTTTGCCTTAATATATACTTTAAGCAAACCCAAAAGGAGCTTCTGGTCTTCTAAAAATAAAATGAATTATCGCAAAGGAAGAGTAGATAAAACAACCATAGAATGGTTTATAAATAAATTTCCTCCTTACGCGCAGAATGCAGAATATTTTATCTGTGGACCTGGTACTATGATAGAAAATACTCAAAAAGTATTACAGAGTATGGATGTTCCAGATACCCGAATTTTTATTGAAAGCTTTGGAGGAGGAAGATCTGAAGAAACTACAGAAGTCATCGATAATGCTCATTTAACTGCTAGTTTAGATGGAGAAGAAATAAACATACATATTCCAAAGGGTAAAACTATATTACGCGCTATGTTAGATAATAATTATAATCCTCCATATTCATGTGAAGGAGGAGTATGTTCTAGCTGTATGTGTAAATTGAATAAAGGAGAAGTTTTTATGAAAAAGAATCTTACTTTATCTGAAGAAGATGTTAAAGAAGGATATATTTTAAGTTGTCAAAGTCTTCCCTTAACACAAGATATAGAAATTGTTTTTGAATAATTTTATACAATAGTTTCGAACAAATAGAAAACAAAGTATTGTGTATAATTACTACTTATAAAGTTTTGGGTAAGCCCCAACTCCAGGCTAGGGAGTCGGTAGCTTCAGGCTTTATTTTTCTTCAATAGTATCCATGCTTCCTTGTTTCATAAAAGGATAATCTGTATATCCTCTAGCATCCCCACCACCAAATAATGTATGAGTATCAGTAATTTTGTTTAATGGAGCATTTAGTTTTACTCGTTTAGGATAATCGGGGTTCGTTAAAAAATTGCGTCCAAACCCAATTAAATCAACCAGCTCTTTTTCTAGTAAATCTTCTCCTTGCTCTGGTGTTTTGTTCCCTGTAGCAATAATAGTTTTACTAAATGTTTTACGTAGGTTCTCTCTAAAGTCATTAGGAATTTCAGGAGCATCATCCCAATCTGCTTCGCATAGATGCAAGTAAGTAACTCCGATTTTTTCAAGCTCTTTGGTTGCAATCATTATAGTGTCTAATATTTCAGGATCGTTCATGTCTTTAAAACTAATAAAAGGGGAGAGGCGAACCCCAGTTTTTTCATGACCAATTTCCTGAGCAACTGCTTGAGTGATTTCGGTTAGTAATCGAACTCTATTATTTTTAGTACCCCCATATTCGTCAGTTCGTTGGTTAGAATTACTTCTTAAAAACTGATCTATCAAATATCCATTGGCTCCGTGAATTTCAACACCATCAAAACCTGCTTCAATAGCATTTTTTGCCCCCGTTTTAAATTCTTCAATTACTTGATTAATGTCTGCTTTTGTCATTGCTCTAGGTTCTTCTACAGGTACAAAAGTAGCATCACCATTAGGAGCCCCATTAAAAATATAAACATTGGTGTCTTTGGCTGTTTTTTTAGAAGGAGCAATAGGTTGTAATCCGTTTACTTTAGAACTAGATACGCGACCAACATGCCATAATTGTAAAAATATTTTATTTCCTTTTTTATGGACTCCGTCAGTAATTAATTTCCAACCTTCAATTTGTTCTTGGGTGTAAATTCCGGGTGTTTTAGCGTAGCCTTTTCCTTGTAATGAAACTTGAGTAGCTTCAGATATAATTATTCCTGCGGAAGCTCTCTGTCCGTAATATTCAGCCATTAATTCATTAGGAATATCGCCAGGTTGTGAGCTTCTGGAACGTGTCATAGGAGCCATTAAAAATCTGTTTTTTAATGTTAAGCCATTTTTATTATAGGGTTGATATAGTTTTTTAAAAGCCATGATTTACAAAGTTTTAATTATTTAATAGTACAAATTTACTACGGTTTGAAGATGTAGTTGTTGTATAATTTCATGTTTTACTTGTGAAAAAAAATTGTGTTATTCCGTAAACTCTACAGTTGTAAAATGTAGGGTGGTAGTACCTATATTTTCTAGATTATGTATAAAGAAATTCTTAGTATTTAAATTATTAAAGTACTTAATATCATTAGGCTCGTAGGATCTTTCAATTACAGCACCATTAGAAAAATAGGAACGAGAGCTACCTCTTGTATGACAAACATAAAAATAAGGTTTATCATGTTTATGAAACGGAAGAGTTTTTCCGGGTTCCAATTCAATATGCCATATTTTAACACGTTTATTTTCTAATAACAATTGTTGTCCAATTTTATGACTATTAACTCCTAATTGAATGGCTTTTTTTAAGGATTCTGTCCAATGTACAGACCAATTACCAGCGGTGTTTATGATTTCTACTTTCATAAGGAAGGTATTAATTTATAGCATATAATAACCATTCTTGAAACTCATGCTTAGGAAGAATGATGTCTTTTTTGAAGCTGAAACCTAATTTATTGAGTAATTTTTGAGAGCCAGTATTACTAGGACGTGTAATTGCCACTAGGTTTTGAATTCTGAACTTATTTATAGCTACTTCTTTTATTTTAGAAGCACTTTCAAAGGCATATCCTTTACCTTCAAATTGGGGTAAAAAAGCAAAGCCAAAATCAATTCCATCAACTCCTTCACGATCATAAAGTCCCACAGTTCCTATTTTTTCATTATCAGATTGTCTAATTACAGTATAGCTAGAGTATCCTAATTGCTTGAGTTGCTCAAGCATAATTGTTTCAATATATTGCTTTGCATGAGTAGTAGAAGTTATGTTTCTATCTCCAATGTTTTCAATCCATTTAGGAGTATTAAATAAGTTGAAAATAAAGTCGGTATCTTCAGTATTTGTCGGTCGTATGATTAACCTCTCAGTTTGATATTGTGAACTCATTTATTTTGATTATTTACGGGGTGTAACTTTTGGGTGCTAACAATTTATTATCGAGAGACCATTTATTTTCTGATACTTGACTTATAATAAAGAAATAAAACAAGGCATATAGCATTTGACCACCTGCCCATTCCCAGTGCTCTGTTAAACACGAGCCAAGAATCAATATTACAATGACAATAGCGCCTATTATAGCTGCTCTGTAAGTGAATAGACCGATGATTAATAGGAACCCTATAAAAAACTCAATAAAGGGGAGTACGGTAGCCCAAGCATACACAAGAGACTCTGGAAGTATGCTTTCTTGAAATTGACTTACCATCCAATTACGAAATGAAGGGATTTTTGGCAATCTTGCTAATCCATGTCCGAAAAAATTGATCCCCATGGTAATACGTAGCAATGTATATGCTGTTTGTTTAGGTGTGGTTTTCATTTATTTACTTTTCTTTAAATATGCTGGTAGTTCATTAGTCAACCAATCTTGTCTTACGGGTACATGTACATCTAAATCAAGTGTGTTTTCCAGTGCAAAAAATTCGTGAGATACATTTTCTGGAAAAACAATTACTTGACCAGCAGAGATGATATAGGTTTTTCTTTTTCCTTTATCAATAGTGTTAATTTTCACTTTTCCTTTAAGGATATAGGTAATTTGCTCATTGGGATGTTTGTGCATAGGAATATGCGCACCTTTTTTTAAATGAAAATAGGCCATTTGCCCTTTGGCACCATGAAACCATTGTCGTGTAATTCCTTCGCTAATGGTATCATGTGGCATGGATTCAAAGTTTATAACTTGAATATTTTCTACTTTTTTACCTAGAAGTGTAGTAGTTTCTTGTGCAGCTATTTGTCCGAAAAAAGTTAAGAAACTACCTATGAATATTAGTTTTATGTTCATGATGTTACTTTTTAAAGTGATACTTCAATAATTTATGATTCAACATTAAAGGGATGTATAACGTTTTGGTAGCTTTGTCAAAGTAGGTATCAGCACTTCCTTGAGGTAAATCAATTACAAACTGCCCTGTATCATTTCCTTTTTTTAAGTAGAATAGGCTTCCTGCTAACCAATCAGTAATGAAAAACCGTGTAAGGTTTCGCTCAGTCCATCTAAGTTTCCAAATGGTTGGCTTATGGGGTTGATTTTTTTTGTTTTTAAATTGATTTTAACCAAATGCCCTGGTGTTTTAGTAGCAAATGTTTTAGCATCTAAATCTACTCCCCAGCCAGCAGTTATTAGATTATTTTTTGATAGAGATAAGCCATTAGGCATGTTTAATTTATCATCTTTTAGCCATAGTTCAACATTTCTTGTTCCTTTAATTGGGAGTTTGTAAATAGCACTAAATCCAAAAGTGTTAGAAGCATAAATATTTCCTTTTTTATCAGCAATAATATCATTGAGAAACGTAGCATCTTTGGCTGTAAATCGTTGGACTTGTTTACTCGCTATATCAACTTCAACAATAGTATTAATATCCGTAACGTATAATTTTCCTTTGTGAATAGTAAGTCCTTTAGGAGCATCCAATCCTTTAAGCCATTCTAGTTCTATTATTTCTCCATCTAAACTTATTTTAGAGATAAAACCATTACCATCTTTATCAGTAGGGGCACCGTTTACATTAGATACATATAATACTTGGTTTGTTTTATCAAAAACTACACTTTCAGGATTTTTTAAGCCTTCTAGTTCCCAGTCTTTTTCTAATTGAAAAGGTAATTTGTTTTGTGCATTTATAATCGTTAGTGTACTAAGTACAAGGTATAAATAGATTGCATGTTTCATGTTGGTATCTTAGTTGTTAAATTTTAATTCGGCGTTATCAATTGGGGTATTTGAATCGTTTATCACCATTTTAGCAATATCATCTTTACGCATAAACACGACACCTTCATGTTGTTTTGCATACTCAATAAACTGATCGACTACATTCACTACTGCTGGAGTACCTCCAATTCTGTCGTGTAAACTCACACTCATCATTCTTCTTTTAGAGGCACTTTCTTTATAAAGCTGATTGAATTCTGTTTTTAGTTGGAATAAGAATTGATCTGGCGACCAGTTTTTACCTGCAATATTTACAATGTCATTGTTACGCAACGTATAAGGCATTACAACAAAGTTTTTAGCTCTTACTTTAGTAATGAAAGGCTCATCACGACTTACATCATCAATATGATATAAAAAGTCAAGTTTTTGTAAAACCTTAAGAGTGTTGGGACTTCTACGTAACCAATTGGCATTGTATCCACGTCCTCTTTTTCCTGTAATTGCTTCTACTGTGTCAATTCCTTTTTTAACAAAGGCAAGTTCTTCTTCGTAACTTAAATTCCACTGATTGTCCCAAGCAATTCCGTGAGCAGCTATTTCGTGTCCTTTGTTGGCCATAGCCTTAGCGATTTCAGGATATTTTATTGCAGCTTCACCTACTACATGAGAGGTTACTTTTATATTGTGTTTATCCCATAAATCCATCATCCGCCACATTCCTTCTCTAGCTCCATAACGAAACCAGCTTTCAGCAGGCAAATCAGGATTTCCTTTAGGTAATGGGTTTCCTGAAAAAGGACTTTCAGCTCCTTCAGGTTGTCCTCCTGTTTCAAACTGCATTGAAAAAGAAATGACTAATTGTGCTCCGTTAGGCCAATAGCTTTTTTTTGCTACAGTTTTTGTTGAAGTAGAACTTATTTTACTTGTATTTTTTTGCTCTTTTTTACAGGCATTTAATGTTAGGTTTACCACTATGATAACTAGTGCTATAATGCTATTATTTTTCATTTTATATTGTTTAATTAACTGTTGTGACTGCAAAATTAATAGCTATTTTAAGTCATATTGTTGTATGAATACATTGTATATTTGTATAAAAACATTCTGATGACGCAACGTTTTTATATTACCAAGAATTTAGATGTATTTGAGTTTGAAGCAGAGAAGGAGTGGGGCTATCCAAGACATAAGCACCATTTTTTTGAGTTAACTTTTGTTTTAAAAGGAAGCGGAAAACATGTTTTAAATGAAAGTGTTATTGATTATAAAGAGGGAGATTTGTTTTTTTTAACTCCAAAGGATGAACATGAGTTTATTATTGGAGAGCCAACAAGGTTTGGGGTGCTAAAATTTACAGAACAGATGTTTTTAGAAAAGGCTACATTTTCTACCAGTACTTATTGGAGAAAGAGTTTAGAGGCAGTAATTTTTCATCAGAATATTGTTGCTAAAAGTGTAATTAGTTGCGAAACAGATAAAGAGCAACTCTTTAGACTTTATCATTTAATAAAAAGTGAATTGCATAGTCCGTTAACTTACAGTCGTAATGTATTATCTGAATTGTTTGGAGCTTTGTTAATTATATTGTCGAGAAACTTAAAGTCTACATTAAAAAATAGTGGACATGTTTACGATAAGAATAAGGTAGATTTAATATTGACGTATATACGACAAAATGTACAAAATAAAGAACTTATAAAGGTTGATGTTATTGCAGAAACGTTTCATTTGTCACCAAACTATGTTGGTATTTTTGTAAAGAAACATACAGGTATATCCTTACAGCGTTATATAATGGAAACCAAAATAAAAATGGCAGAAAGCTTGTTAAAACAAAGTAGTTTAAGCATAGGTGAAATTGCTGAGAAAACAGGTTTTACAGACTCAAGTCATTTTAATAAAACATTTAAAAAGTACACGGGTAAAAATCCGAGCGAATATATTTAAATTCAATATTTTGTTGAAGAGTTTCGTTTCTTACTTCCCGATACAGAAGTTTCCGAAAATGTGACCTAAAATATCCTTATCTACATCATATTCACCAGTAATATTTCCTAAATGACGTAAGCACTCACGAATATCTATGGCAAATAAATCAGAAGAAATATCTAACTCAATACCATTTTTAACAGAATTGATACTTTCCAAAGCTAAAGTCAACGCTTCAAAATGACGAGAGTTAGTAACAATTGTTTCATTATTACTCAAAGCTCCAGTATTGACTAATGAAATAAGTTCTTGTTTTAACTCGTCAACTCCAATATTTTGTTTTGCAGAAAGTAAAATTAAATTTTCAATTTCTGATTGTAAAATAGATGAATCGTGGCATGACAAGGTGTCTATTTTATTGGCGATTACCAATAAACGTTTGTTAGGAAAACGTTGCTTTATAGTCTCAATTTCCTCTAAGAATAAGTCTTTAGAATGTATATACTTATTGGAGTCAATTAAAAATATAATTAATTGTGCGTTTTCTGCTTTTTCATATGCTTTTTTGATACCGATGTTTTCAACAACATCTTCAGTTTCTCTAATTCCAGCGGTATCGATAAAACGAAAAACAACACCATCAATAATTAATTCATCTTCAATAGCATCACGAGTTGTACCAGCAATATCAGATACGATAGCCTTTTCTTCATTAAGCAAAGCATTTAATAGAGTAGACTTTCCAACATTTGGTTCACCAATAATAGCTACAGGTATTCCATTTTTCATAGCATTCCCAAAGGCAAAAGAATCTATTAAACGTTTTAAAACTGCCGATATTTTAGCTACTAATTCTTTAAACTTGGTTCTATCAGCAAACTCTACGTCTTCACCAGAAAAATCGAGTTCTAACTCAATTAAAGCTGCAAAATCAAGTAGTTGTCCTCTTAATTCTTTTAGTTCATTGGTAATTCCTCCACGCATTTGCTGAATTGCCATTTGATGAGAAGCAGCAGAGTTTGAAGCAATCACATCAGCCACAGCTTCCGCTTGCGATAAATCCATTTTACCATTTAAAAAGGCACGCATTGTAAACTCACCGTTATCAGCCATTCTACAACCATTTTGTAAGAAAAGTTGAATGATTTCTTGTTGAATAAAACTAGAACCATGACACGAAATTTCTACTACATCTTCACCTGTATATGAGTGCGGATTTTTAAAAATAGATACTAAAACTTGATCAATAACAACTCCATTATTCACAATATGACCTAAATGTAAGGTATGAGATTTTTGATTTAATAATGATTTATTTTTCTTTACAGAAGAGAAAAATGAATCCACAATTTTTATAGAATTTTCTCCAGAAAGTCTAATAATAGCAATAGCACCAACCCCTGCTGGTGTTGCTAAAGCAATAATTGTATCGTTTTGTATCATATCGCAAAATTACCTAATTTAGTAAGAAGTATTATAAAATATCAACAACATATTTTTACTAAACAAGTATGGGGAAAAACCCCTTTTTTAACTTTTCATTTTTTAAACCTGAAAATAAATGCTACTTTTGGTATAACTGTTTTTTAGAACTTAAAAAACGTTAATCCCTCAAAAATAATACTATTCCATTTAGTATTGGCTTCCTCGAAAAATCTTATTGTACATTCTTTATGTGTTATACTTATATAATACTCTGAAATGCGTACCTCTTAATTACCCTGCCCCCAAAATTACAGTTACCCCCACTTTTAAAGTTAGATATACAACTTTTATTGCTTGTATATGTAGTATAATAATTATAAAAACAAATAATATGAGAAAAAATATTATTCAAAAACTACTGTATTTATTCTTTTTAGGTAGCGGTTTAAGTCTTTGTTCACAAAATTTAACAGAGTTATCGGTAGTTTCCTATAGTGATAAACCAGATTATGAAAGAGTGCATGTGCATAAACTAAAGATTAGCAATAATAGCATAGTAGAAAAAGAATATCGTTTTTCCATAAACAATGTACCGTGCAAAAATCAAGAAAAAATAGAAACGATATTAGAGTATTCATTATTAGATGAAAAAAAGAAACCTCTTATAAAAGCATTAAAAGTACTACCTAAAAGAAGTAAAATACTTTATTTAAAAATAACTAAACCATACAATATCAAATTAGGAAGTTGGAATTGTATAGAACTCCTGGTAAATGACCTTCAAGAGCAAGTGTCATTACAGAAAAAAGCTCCCTCTAGCAAGATTAATATAAAAACATATATACCAAATCAGAGTAATGACAATTAGACGATTAGCATAAGATTGTTGTTATTAGAAAAACTTAGAGGACATGAAAAAAATTACTAGTTTTATTTTATTTTTTATAGTGGTTTTTCTCGTTGCTGGCGGAAAATTAGAAGCCCAAATAAAAAAAGGATTCCAACCTAGATTTTCAGAAGCAGTTAAAGGAAATGTAACACTAATAGCAAATAATGTTTTATCAAGAAATAAAACAACGAGCTATATAGGAAGCGACGGAAACCATGACTTTAGTAATAACGTTTTTGTTGATATAGATAGTGATGCAAGTACATTCAATTCAAGTAGCGCAAACTTATCTAACCCAGAGCCAACAGTTAGTTGTTTAAGTATAAAGAAAGCATATTTATACTGGGCAGCAGCTGATAAAGAGGAAGACAATTCTTCAGATGAACCCAATTGGGATTATAATAAAGTAAAATTGCAATTACCAGGAAGTTTAGGTTATACAACTATAACTGCTGATGATGTTATTTATAGAGGAAGAGACGAGATAGGTCACTTTGTTAATGATCCATACATTTGTTTTAAGGATATCACAAGTGAAGTAAAAGCTTTGGCAACACCCTATGGAACTTATCAAGTAGCTAATGTTAGGGCAAAGGAAGGAAGTTTGACTTCACATGGTGGAGGAAATACAGGAACTTCTGGAGGTTGGCAAATAGTATTTGTATATGAAAGCCCTACTTTACCAGCAAAAAATATATCGCTTTTTGATGGTTACGCACATGTTACAAGTAGTGTTAATAATTTTGAAATTGGATTTAGTGGTTTTCAAACAGTACCAACAGGAGATGTAGATGTAGATGTAGTAATAGGTGCCTTAGAAGGAGATAGAGATTTATCAGGAGACAGGTTGCAAATAAAAAATACTAGTAACAATTGGGTAGATTTATCATATAGTTTAAGGAGTTCAAGTAATTTTTTTAATAGTAGAATAGCTAAAAATGGAAGTAACTTTATAGATAGAAATCCAGCTAGTACTAATACTTTAGGATTTGATGCAGATGTATTTGCTCTTAGTAATCCAGGAAATAGTATAATAGCTAACAATCAAACTTCTGCGACAATAAGATTAACATCAAACCAAGAAACATACGGACTCTTTTTAATAGGATTGTCTGTAGATGTTTGGAAACCAGATTTAGCGCCATTAATATTATCAAGCTCAACAAATACTAGTAGTGTAGAAGACACTGTTAGTTTTTCAGTCAATATAGAAAACAATGGTAATGACAATGTAAAAGACTTAACAATAGAAACAACAATACCTCAAGAAGTAGATTTAATAGAACCAATAATAGGGTTACCTTTTGGGGTTACTTATAGCTATAATACAACAACTAGATTATTAACCTTTGATGCTATTGATGGAATTACAGATGTTGGAGATACACCATATAGTTTAAGTTTTCAGGTGAAAGTAAAAAAACAGTGTTATTTTCTAGAAGAAATGTGTTCCGATAAATTTCAAATACAATTAATAGCAACTTATGCAGGAGAAGAAAATAATAGTACACAAACAACTTTAAGTTCTAAATCAGTTGATTCTTGTGGTATAGGAGATAATTTACCTAATGAGATAAGTATTAACCAACCTGACGAGGCTAATTGGACAACTACAGTCAATTCATTAGATAGAACAGTGTCTTGTGAAGATAGTGCTGCCCTAGCTACGGCGCAATTACTTACCCCAGAAGCAAGTTGTGATTTAACAATAACCAAAATACCTGGAAGTTTTGAGGCTTCAACAACTAATTGTCCTGTTATAGGAACATATACTAATATTTGGACATTTACAGATAGTTGTGGAAGAACAAGTGGACAATTTACCCAAACCATTACGGTAACTGATACCTCAGCACCCGTTTTATCAGCAACACCAGCCGATGTAAGTGTCGACTGTGAAGCCATACCAGCAGTACCAACTATTACCGCAACCGATAACTGTGATAGCGTAGTAGATGTAGTATTCACTGAAGTAAGCAATACGGTTGTAGATGGCTGTGGAGAGATTGTACGTCAATGGGAATCAACCGATAACTGTGGTAACACGGTAAGTCATACGCAAACCATTACGGTAATCGATACTACAGCACCCGTACTATCAGCAACACCAGCCGATGTAAGTGTCGACTGTGAAGCCATCCCATCAGTACCAACCATCACTGCAACCGATAACTGCGATAGCGTAGTAGATGTAGTATTCACTGAAGTAAGCAATACAGTAGTAGACGGTTGTGGAGAGATTGTACGTCAGTGGGAATCAACCGACAACTGTGGTAACACGGTAAGTCATACACAAACCATCACAGTAACCGATACTACAGCACCCGTATTATCAGCAACACCAGCCGATGTAAGTGTCGACTGTGAAGCCATACCATCAGTACCAACCATCACAGCAACCGATAACTGTGATAGCGTAGTAGATGTAGTTTTTACCGAAGTAAGCAATACAGTAGTAGACGGCTGTGGAGAGATTGTACGTCAATGGGAATCAACCGACAACTGTGGCAACACGGTAAGTCATACACAAACCATTACAGTAACGGATATTACTAACCCAGATTTTACAGTACCAGTAGATATTACAATTTACAAAAATGATAATTGTACTTATGATGTTAGTATTGGAATTACTGGTGATGTTACCAATGAATCTGATAATTGTGATACAACTTTAGATGCTAGTTATAGTGATGTAGAATCGGCAGGAACCTGTGAAGGAGAAGTAATAGTTACTCGTACATGGAGTCTTACTGATAACTGTGGCAACACAACTGAAAAAGTTCAAACAATAACAGTAAAAGATAATACAGCACCAATTATAGACGAAACAAACAAAAATAATATAGATATAGAATGCGGAGTAGGAGATACAGAAACTACGTTACAAGATTGGTTAAATAGCAATGCAGGAGCTACAGCAACCGATAACTGTAGTAGTGTAATATGGACCAATAATTATGGGGATGATACCTCTGTAAAATGTGATGGAAGTTATATCACAGTAACTTTTACAGCAACAGATGCTTGTGGAAACTTTAGTACTACAACAGCAGGATATTTAATTAAAGATGAAACAGCACCCACAATAACTCAGCAACCATCAGATAAAATTGTAGAATGTGATGGAGCAGGAAACATAACAGAGTTAAATAGTTGGTTGGCAACTAATGGAGGAGCGACAGCGACAGATGACTGTAGTATTGTAACATGGAGTAATGATTACACAGGTTTAACATATACCTGTAGTTTTACAGGAGAAGTAGAGGTGGTTTTTACAGCAAAAGATGCTTGTGGAAACACTGTAAATACAACTAGTGCGAAGTTCACCATAGAAGACACAGTAGCACCAGAATTTGTAGAGACTTTACCAGCGGCAGAAATTACGGTAAGTTGTGATAACATTCCAGTGATGGAAACTTTAACAGCGACAGATAATTGTGATGCATCAGTAACGGTAATTCCAAGCGAAGTAACCAGTGGTGATGATGATACTTGTGGATCAGAATACTTGATTACAAGAAAGTGGACCGTATCAGATTGTTCAGGAAACACAACAACACATATTCAGGTAATTACTGTAGAAGATACAGTAGCACCAGAATTTGTAGAGACTTTACCAACGGCAGAAATCACTGTAAGTTGTGATAACATTCCAGTGATGGAAACTTTAACAGCGACAGATAATTGTGATGCATCAGTAACGGTAATTCCAAGTGAAGTAACCAGTGGAGATGACGATGCTTGTGGATCAGAATACTTGATTACAAGAAAGTGGACAGTATCAGATTGTTCAGGAAACACTACAACACATATTCAGGTAATTACTGTAGAAGATACAGTAGCACCAGAATTTGTAGAGACTTTACCAGCGGCAGAAATTACGGTAAGTTGTGATAACATTCCAGTGATGGAAACTTTAACAGCGACAGATAATTGTGATGCATCAGTAACGGTAATTCCAAGCGAAGTAACCAGTGGTGATGATGATGCTTGTGGATCAGAATATTTGATTACAAGAAAATGGATAGTATCAGATTGTTCAGGAAACACGACTACCCACATTCAGGTAATTACAGTAGAAGATACTACAGCGCCAGAGTTTGTAGAGACTTTACCAGCAGCGGAAATCACTGTAAGTTGTGATAACATTCCAGTGATGGAAACTTTAACAGCGACAGATAATTGTGATGCATCAGTAATGGTAATTCCAAGCGAAGTAACCAGTGGAGATGACGATGCTTGTGGATCAGAATATTTGATTACAAGAAAATGGACAGTATCAGATTGTTCAGGAAACACGACTACTCATATCCAAGTAATCGCAGTAGAAGACACAGTAGCACCCGAATTTGTAGAGGAATTACCAGCAGATGCAACAGTAAGTTGTGATACAATTCCAGCAGCAGCGGTATTAACCGCAACAGATAACTGTGATACTTCTGTAACTGTGAATTACTCAGAAGAATTTTCAGGACAAGACTATATATGTGCATCAGAATATACGATTACAAGAACTTGGGCAGTTCAAGATTGTGCAGGTAATAGTACATCACACACTCAAGTAGTAACAGTTGAAGATACTACGGCTCCAGAGTTTGTAGAGGAATTACCAGCAGATGCAATAGTAAGTTGTGATACAATTCCAACTGCAGTAATTTTAACAGCAACCGATAATTGTGATGCTTCTGTAACTGTGAATTACTCAGAAGAATTTTCAGGACAAGATGATGCATGTGCATCAGAATATACAGTTACAAGAATATGGACAGTAGAAGATTGTGCGGGTAATGAAACTTCGCATACTCAAGTAGTAACTGTTGAAGATACACAAGCACCCGAATTTGTAGAGGAATTACCAGCAGATGTAACAGTAAGTTGTGATACAATTCCAACTGCAGTAATTTTAACAGCAACCGATAATTGTGATACTTCTGTAACTGTGAATTACTCAGAAGAATTTTCAGGACAAGACAATATATGTGCATCAGAGTATACAGTTACAAGAACATGGGCAGTAGAAGATTGTGCGGGTAATGAAGCTTCTCATACTCAAGTAATAACTATTGAAGATAATGAAGCACCACAATTGGTATCAACATTAGAAGACATTATAGTAGAATGTGATACTGTTCCTGATGTTCCAACTTTAGAATTTACAGACAATTGTTCTTCAAATGTAACACAAACTAACTTTGAGGAAACAAGTACGTTTGATGGAAGTGATAGCGATTATACAATTACAAGAAAATGGACAGTTACAGATGACTGTGGAAATGTAGCAGACTTTATACAGTATATTACAGTAACTGTAAAAACATCTGTAACAGAAATAGCGGATTCAAGGTGTATTGACGATGGCGAAATTAACTTAAATGATTATTTGGCAAATCAAAGTGAAAACGGAACTTGGGAAGTGACTCAAGGAAGCGTTACAATATCTAATGATGGAAGTTTTGATCCGTCAGGAGTGAATTTAGGAGATTATGTGTTTACATATACATCATCAAACAGTAGTTGTTTAACAGCAACAAAAGTTACGATTAATATAAACGATGACTGTATAGTGTTACCATGTGGGCAAGAAGATGTGGTAATTTCAAAAGCAGTAACTCCTAATGGAGATTCATGGAATGAGTTTTTCAAAGTTACAGGAGCTGAATCCTGTGGATTTATAGCCAATGTAAAAATATTTAACCGTTGGGGAGCTAGAGTTTTTGAATCTAAAAATTATGCAAATAATTGGAACGGAACTTCAGATGGAGCAACGTTTGGATCAGCAGAAAGATTACCGGCTGGTACATATTACTACATTGTAATATTAGAAAATAGTGGGTTAAAACCATTTACAGGAGCAATTTACTTAGGAACTAAATAATATTATAGCTATGAACCAAAATTACAAGCTATTAAAAGCAACTATTGTACTGTTTTTTGCAACAGTTTTAACAGTTCAATCACAACAGCTACCACAGTTTACTCAATATATGTATAATACAATTTCTATCAACCCTGCATATGCAGGAAGTAGAGAAGTACTGAGTATTGTTGGACTGCATAGAAGTCAGTGGGCAGGATTAGATAGAGCACCAGAAACACAAACCTTGTCTATTCACACACCTCTTAGAAATGATAAAATAGGATTAGGATTATCATTTATAAATGATCAATTAGGCTATGAAAATTTCACCTATTTATATGGAGATTTCTCATATACGATTCAGCTTAATGAGGATATAAAATTAGCCTTTGGACTTAAAGCAGGATTTACTCAATACAATATAGATGATGCCTTAATAGCAACTGAAGGATCAGATCCAGGAATTTCAGGGATTCAAAATAGATGGGAACCTAATTTTGGGAGCGGTTTATTATTACATACAAATAAATGGTATGTGGGGTTTTCAGCTCCAAGATTATTAAATATAGATCATAATGATTTGGTTGTTAATGGAGTTAATTACGGAATTATAGACAGAGTAAGTTATTATTTAACAGGAGGATATGTTTTTGATTTGAGTGATAATGTAAAGTTTAAGCCAGCGACGTTAATTAAAGCAACGAATGGAGCACCAGTATCATATGACATAACAGCAAACTTCTTATTCAATGAAAAATTTTGGTTAGGAGGTTCTTATAGAATCAATGAAAACACAGGAGCTTTAGGGGCTTTAGTAGATTTTCAAGTTTCTCGTCAGTTCCGAATAGGTTACGCGTACGAGCATCCATTATCAGACATTAATCAATACTCAAATGGTACACATGAAATATTATTAATGTTTGAGTTATTTCCTAAGTCATATAGAACGAAATCTCCTAGATATTTTTAAAAAGGATAGTTATGAAGACAAAAATTACACTGATACTACTTTTTTTATCAAGCTTTGCATTTTCTCAAAGAAAAATAGCAAATAAATTTTATAAAGAATATGCGTATGTAAAAGCAGCTGAATTTTATAAAAAAGCCATAAACGAAGGAGATGATGGGGTGGATATGATAACAAGGTTGGCAGATTGTTATTATAATAACTCAAACTCTAAACAAGCTGCTTATTGGTATGGAGTTGCTTCAAATAGAAAAGAAAACTTAACTGATGATGCTATATATAAGTATGTACAGTCACTTAGAAGTATAGGAGAGTATGACAAAGCAGATAAATGGCTTCAAAAGATATCTGACAAAGCGTTAAAAGTAAAAAATGTTGACTATAATAAATTAAAAACACTTAATAAAGACTCTGTAGTAGTAGCAAACTTAGAAATTAATACTAAAAACTCAGAGTTTGGAACGTATGTAAATGGACAAAAACTATATTTTGCTTCGACAAGAAAAAAAGATGGTGAAATTTATGAATGGAATAACCAACCGTATTTAGACTTATATCAAGCCAAAATTATTAAAAATAAAAAAGATGAAGATAGTATAGTAAGTGTTATTCCTATTGTATCTTCTAAAATTAACACGGGTTTTCATGAATCGAGTGTAGCAATAACTAAAGACGGGAAAACGTTATATTTTACAAGAAATAATTTAAACGAAAAGAAAAAACTAGAGTATAGTAAAAAAGGTACATCACATTTAAAAATATTCAAAGCTACGTTGGTTAATGGGCAATGGGATAATATTGAAGAGTTACCGTTTAATGATAAAATGTATTCTAGTGGACATCCAGCATTGAGTCCGGATGATAAAACATTATATTTTGTATCTGATAGACCAGATAGTTATGGGTTAACGGATATTTATAAAGTAGCTATTTTAGCTAATGGAGAGTATGGAGCACCAATAAACTTAGGAGATAAAATAAATACAAAAGGAAGAGAAATGTTTCCTTTTGTAGCTAAAGATTATACCTTATATTTCTCTTCGGATGGTTATGCAAATTTAGGATTATTAGATATTTTTAAATCTGATTTACTAAAAAATAACTCGTCAGAAGTTATAAATATAGGAGCTCCATTTAATAGTGGATATGATGATTTTGCTTTCTTTTATAATGAAGATGCAAAAACAGGGTACTTTTCTTCCAACCGACCAGGAGGAAAAGGACAGGATGATTTATATAAGTTTAAAACCTTAAAGTGTAAACAATATATTAAAGGGAGAACTTTTGATAAAAGAACAAAAGAAATTTTACCTAACACTTTAGTAGAGCTTATAGACTTTAAAGGAAAAGTTGTAAAAAGGTTCGTAACTCAAGAAGATGCCACTTTCGTTTTTGAAGTTGAATGTGAGAAGAAATTTTCTTTAAGAGGAACAAAACTAGATTATAAAGATGACTTCATTAATAATATTGAAACGACAGATGTAAGAGGTATAGAAATAGATCGTGATTTATATTTAACACCATTAATTATAGGAAACGAAATAGTGATAGATCCTATATTTTTCGATTTTGATAAATGGAATATACGACCAGATGCAGCTTATGAACTAGAGCATATTGTACGAGTAATGAAGAATCATCCAAAAATGATTATTAAAATTGAAGCTCATACAGATAGTAGGGGTAGTGATAAATACAATGAGATTTTATCAGATAGAAGAGCTAAATCTACCAGAGATTATATTTTTTCAAGAGGTATAGCTACCAACAGGATAGAAAGTGCTATTGGTTATGGAGAAAAGCAGTTGGTGAACAAATGTTCTAATGGTGTACCTTGTTCAGATGAAGAGCATCAAGAAAACAGACGCTCAAAATTTATAATTGTTAATGATTATAAAAAATAATATCTAAGACCTCTATTTATTTTAAAAATAGAGGTCTTAGATATTATTATTGTTATTTTTTTACAAAAATATTGGTATAGTACCATGTACCACCAGTGTTTTTTTCGGCAGTCACTTCAAAATGGGTAAAATCACCTTCAATATTTTTTCGATGTCCCTCGCTTTTAATCCATCCATTAACAACAGATTCAGCAGTAGAATATCCATAAGCTACATTTTCAGCAACCTTAATAGCATTTGTGTTTTCAACTAAATAATCTTTACGATCATGAAAAAAATCGTGAGAAAGCTCTTTTTTCTTTATCATATACATAGTATGATTATATGTTTGAGATTTTATAGCTTCAAGTTTTTTTAAAGTAGATAAGCCTTTGCTTAATCTATAATCATTAATAAGATCAAGAATTTCATTTTCTATTGATTTTTCTTCTATGCTAACGGTAGAATCAGAAGGAGAGTCAATTAATTCATTTTCATTTGAAGAACAAGAAAAGAAAACTAAGGCACAACATAGTACCAATAACTTAAAGGGGAAGTTATTCATTTTTAATAGGGGTTAGGGGTTAAATTATTTTAAAAGTCCAAAAATAGTACAAAATACAATTTAAAACAAGTTTCTTTTTATGCTTAAACGTATTTTTGTATGATTAGATAGCCTGTTTTATAAAGTCTTCATATTCATAAAAAAACAGTTCAAACTGTGTCATAGTCTCTACAAAAAACTCATAACAATCTCTCCAAGTATCTTTATTGTGAATACTAAATTTTTTATCAAAAGGGATATAAATTCTACGAATAATTTTGTGATTGTTTAACTCAAAATTATCATCAAATATAACTTCAGGTAAATATTCTGTTTCCAATATTTTCTTCAAAGAAAGAAGTTGATCGTAAAGTAATTCATTGGCTACATCTTCTGGATGTTCGAAATCTAAACAAACTGAAGCGTTTTTTCTATCCGCTTGAAATTTAAAAGCAAATCCCTTTATTTTGGTATTGTATAACAACCATTTTCTTGGAAAAGATTTTCCAAAACTAGTCCAAAATTCTTTACGCAATCGGGCAGATTCTTCTTTACTAAACACTATCCGTGAACTTTTGCAGTTTTACCTCTTTCTCGCATCATTTCGGCTTCGAAAGCCAATAAATCTTCCCATTTTTTATCAACGATTTCACGATCCATATACTTACGAGCATACCCTAAAAATAAGGTATAATGATTTGCTTCAGAAACCATTAAATCCAAATAAAATTTAGATAATTGTTCATCTTCCATATTATCAGCAAAAACCTTAAAACGTTCACAGCTACGTGCTTCTATTAGAGCAGCAACTAAAAGTCTGTGAATTAGCGCTTCTGTTCTATTACCTGTATGAGGGAAAAATTTTTGCAATTTTAAAGCATAATCGTTTTTAGTAGCCTGTCCTAAAACCATATCTCGCTCTATCATTATGTTATGTACCATCCTAAAATGTTCCATTTCTTCAATAGCAATATCACTCATATCTTTAACAAGTTCAGTTTCTTCAGAGTAATTGATAATAATTGACACAGCATTTGAAGCAGCTTTTTGTTCAGCAAAAGCATGATCTGTTAATAGTTGTTCTAATCCGTTTTTAGCAACTTCAACCCATGAAGTTTCTGTGTCAAATTGTAATCCAAGCATAATGTGTAATTGAGGTTGTAAAAGTAAAAAATATAAGTGCTAATTGTATTATAAATACTCTAAAAATGGTAAATTTGTTGCTGAAAAAATCTCTTAAGAAAATTGCTTTAAAAAATATTGATCCGAATTACGAATACTAAATAGATTGCTACAAATTCTAAATAGGGTAATATTTTAAAAATATTTTTCAGTAGTTTTAGATAAAATAGAGAAAGACAGAAAACTTCTAAGGAAATGAAATTACAGTTACAAAAAAAAATGGGAAAAATTATTGGCGCTTTAGCATTAGTCTTTTTAATGATTACAGCTAATTCGTGTAAAAAAACAGTTACTACAGAAAGTAATGTAAATGAATTTGGTGAATATATTAGTGTTTTTCCAGATAAGCTAATATCGGTAAACCCTAACTTAAAATTTGTATTAAAAAATAAAGTCACGACAAACTTTGATGCCACTGAAGTTATTACTACAAAACCAGCTATAAAAGGAGAAGTAGTTTTAAATGATAATGAGTTAGTTTTTGTTCCAGCTGAAAAACTAAAAAGTAATCAAGAGTATTTAATAACACTTCATTTATCTAAATTATATGAAGATATAGAGGAAGATTTAGAGAACTTTACTGTTAAAGTAAAAACTAAAGAATTATTATTCAACGTTTCTTTACAAGCTCCAAGTGTTCATAATAAAAAACTATATGCAGTAGAAGGAGAGTTAATTGCTAGTGATATTATAGAAACGGAAAAAATTCCATCTTTAATTAGAGCTACATATAATGGGAAAGAAAAAGCTATAAAGTTTAGTACTGTAGGTAAAGTAAGTTCTAAAGTTTACTTTAAGATAGACAGTATAGAACGCTATGAGGAAGACAAACAATTAAAGGTAGAGTGGACTGGAACACCAATTCAGTCAGAGTCCAAAGGAAGTAGAGAAGTTACCATAACAGGAAAAAACAACTTTAAGATATTAAATGTTGAAGTTATTGATATAGATAAACAACATATTGAAATAAGCTTCTCAGACCCATTACAAAAATCACAAAATTTAAAAGGACTTATTCAGTTTTTAAATACTCAAAAAAGAGCTTTTACATACAAGATAAATAGTAACAAAGTAACAGTATATCCAAAATCATCATTTACACAAAAAGTTGATTTAGAGATTTTCAAAGGAATTAAGAGTGTGGATGGTTATACTTTAAAAGAAAACACAATTAAAACGGTTTATTTTGAAGAATTAAAGCCTGCGGTAAAGTTTATAAAGAGTGGATCAATACTTCCAAACTCTAATAACCTAAAAATAAATTTTAGTGCAGTTAACTTAAAAGCGGTTGATGCTACAATTTACAAAGTATATAAGGAAAATGTATTGCAATTTTTACAAAATAATAGTTTAAGTAATCAAGGAAATTTACGTTATGTAGGGCGTCCTGTAGCTAAATACACAGTAAACCTTGGTAATCAAGGATTAGATCTAAGTAAAGAAAATGCTTTTGCTATTGATTTAGCAGAAATAATAAAAGTGGAAAACGGAGCGATGTATAGAGTCGAGTTTTCATTTAATAAAGACTATTCAAATTATAAATGTGCAGAAGGTGTTTCAACGAAAACCATCGTTTTCGGAAAAAAGGAGATAGATACCAAAAGCTATGACAACCCTAATTACTATGACGATTATTACTACGATTATAATTGGAGAGATAGAGAGGATCCTTGCACAACGTCATACTATTATAACAAAGATATTAGTACAAATATTTTAGCTACTAATATTGGAGTTATAATTAAAAAAGGAAATAATAATAAAACGTTAGTAGCAGTAACAGATATACTTACCACAGATGCTATAGAAGGAGCAAAAGTAACTTTATATAATTTACAAAAGCAAGAAGTAGCTTCAGCAACAACTAATAAAGAAGGAGTAGTTTCTTTTTCTGATGTTACTAATGCCTTTTTTGCAGTAGTTACTAAAAACAACAATACAACTTATGTGAAATTGAAAGACGGTGATGCACTTTCAATGAGTAAGTTTGATGTTTCTGGAGTGAAATTACAAGAAGGAATTAAAGGATATATTTATGGAGAACGAGGAGTTTGGAGACCAGGAGATCAATTGTTTTTAACTTTTGTTTTAAACGATAATGCGAACCCAATTCCAGAGGAACACCCAATAAAATTTGAATTAATAAATCCGCAAGGAAAAATAATCGATAGAAAAGTACTTTCAAAAAAATCAAACAATGTATACACATACGCTCCTATAACAAACCCAGAAGCTATTACTGGTAATTGGAAGTTACGTATAAGTGTTGGCGGAGCTGTTTTCAATAAAACATTAAAGATTGAAACCATAAAACCGAATCGATTAAAGATAAAACTAGCTACAGATGCAGAGTTCATCAAAGCAAATTCAACTATTACAGGAAATGTAGAAGTAAAATGGTTACATGGAGCAATAGCAAGAGGATTAAAGTTAGATATCAACGGGAAATTCTCACAAACCAATACGGAGTTTTCAAAATTCAAAAACTATAATTTTGATGATGTAACTCGTCGATTTGGAACAGAAGAGTTTAAAGTGCTAAAAGGAAGTTTGAGTAATGATGGAACTACTAAATTCTCGGTAAAACCTAAATTAGATAGTAAAGCTCCAGGAATGTTAAGAGCGAGTTTTATTACAAAAGTATATGAAAATGGAGGAGACTTTAGTACCGATGTATTTTCTAACAAAGTGTCACCATATACTTCGTACGCTGGATTACAAGATGCTGAAGAACCACAATCTAAAAACTATTTATTTACAGATGAAAACTATACATTTAATGTAGCTTCAGTAAACGAAGAAGGAGTAGGAATAGCAAATACTTTAGAAGTAAATGTATATAAATTATCATGGCGTTGGTGGTGGAGTACTTCTGATAATGGATTGTCTAGTTATGATGGTACACGTTATCATGAACCTTATAAGAAATTAAAAGTAACAACAAATGCAAGCGGTAAAGGGACTTTTAAATTAAAGGTTGACGAAAATGATTGGGGACGTTATTTAATAAAAGTAAAAGACTCAAAAAGTAAGCATGTTACCTCAAATGTGGTTTATTTTGATTGGCCTTCTTGGTATGCTAAAAAGAAAGGAAATCAAGATAAAAGTAACGCTACGATGTTAATATTTACAACCGATAAAGAATCGTATGAAGTAGATGAAAAAGCAACTGTGAAGTTTCCGTCTTCAGAAGGAGGAAAAGCATTTATTACTATTGAGAATGGAACAGAAGTATTAGATCATTTCTGGGTACCAACACAAGCACAACAAACATCGTTTAGTTTCCCAGTAAAAGCGAGTTATACACCAAATGTATTTGTAAACATTTCATTGTTACAAAAACATAGTCAAACAGTAAACGATTTACCAATTCGTATGTACGGTTCAATACCAATGTTGGTACATAATCCTGCAACGAAATTAGAACCAAAAATCCAGTTAGCGGACGAGTTAAGACCAGAGTCTACGGCTACTATTCAAGTAAAAGAAGAAAAAGGTAGGGCGATGACTTATACCATTGCACTGGTAGATGAAGGTTTGTTGGATTTAACACGTTTTAAAACACCAAATCCATGGGGAGTGTTCTATGCACGCCAATCTCTTGGTGTAAAAACTTGGGATATTTTTGATGACGTTATTGGTGCTTACGGTGGAAAAGTAAATCAAATATTAAGTATTGGAGGAGATGAAGCAGAGGCAGGAAGTAAAAACCGAAAAGCGAATCGATTCAAACCAATGGTTACGTATTTAGGCCCTTTCGATTTAGAAAAAGGAGACAGTAAGGAACATAAAATAAAAATACCTAAATATGTAGGATCTGTTCGAGCTATGGTGGTGGCTACTGATACTAAAAAAGATGCGTACGGTAGCGATGAAAAAACAGCTTTTGTACGAAAACCAGTAATGATTTTAGCATCATTGCCTCGTAAAATAACACCACAAGAAACTGTTACCTTACCAGTTACTGTTTTTGCAATGAAACCAAACATTAAAAATGTAAAAGTTACAGTACAACCAAACGAAGCATATACTATTGTAGGAGATAAAACACAAACCGTTTCATTTAGTCAGCCAGATGAAAAAATGGCGTATTTCACCTTAAAAGTAAATGATTTTAAAGGAATTGGTAAAGTAAAAATAGACGCAAGTTCAGGAAGAGAAAAAGCATCTTACGAAGTAGAAATAGATGTGTTAAACCCAAATCCAGTAACTACTGAAGTAAAAGATGTCGTATTGAAATCTAATGAAGTAGGGGAGATTAACTTTACAAGTTTTGGTACCAAAGGAACGAACGGAGCTACGTTAGAATTATCAACCTTACCACCAATGAACTTTACCAAGCGTTTGGGATACTTAATTCGTTATCCGCATGGATGTGTAGAACAAACAACTTCAGGTGCTTTTCCACAGTTGTTTTTACCAGAATTATTTGAATTATCAAAAGAGAAGATAGCTTCAACAGAAAGAAATATAAAAGCAGCAATTCAACGTTTATCAGATTTCCAATTATCTAATGGAGGATTGTCATACTGGCAAGGAAATAGTACCGCAGATAGTTGGGGAACATCTTATGCAGGTCATTTTATGATAGCGGCCGAGAAGAAAGGATATGTGCTACCTATTGGTTTCAAATCAAAATGGATAGGATATCAAAAGCAACAAGCACGTAATTGGAGAAATAACTCACGTTATTACAATAATTCTTTATCACAAGCATATAGGTTATACACGTTAAGTTTAGCAAATAGTCCTGATTTAGCATCAATGAACCGTTTACGCGAATCAATGGGAGTTTCAGATGAAGCAAAAATGAGATTAGCAAGCGCGTATGCTTTAATAGGTAAAAAGGCTATAGCAAAATCTATTTTAAAAGGAATAACCGGTTATACCTATACAAAACGATATTATTCAAACTATGGTTCTGAAACTAGAAACAAAGCAATGTCTTTAGAAACCTATATGCTGTTGGATGACGAAACTAAATCAATAAAATTAGCAAAAGAAATTGCTGAAAATCTATCAAGCGAGCGTTGGATGAGCACACAAACTACAGCCTATAGTTTGTTGGCAATGAGCCAATATGCTCTAAAAAATGGCGGTAGTGACGGAATTAATACAAGTTATATTTTAAATAAGGCGTCAGGAGAAGCAAGTACTTCAAAATCGCTGTTAGCAAAAGATTTAATAGCTATTCAAAAAGAAAATTCATTAAAAATAACTAACAAAAACAACGGAGTTTTATATGTACGTATATTAAACAAAGGAATTTTACCAGTAGGTGAAGAAAAAGTATTCCAAAAGAATTTAGAAACCACTATTACATACAAAACAAAAGATGGAGCTCGTATTACTCCAGATAACTTGTCACAAGGAACCAATTTTGTAGCAGAAGTTACAGTGAAAAATCCAACAAGTGAAACCATCGAAAATGTAGCATTAACGCAATACATTCCTTCAGGATGGGAAATTGTAAATACACGTTTTACTGATTTTGGAAACAATACAACATCTTCAAAAGTAGATTATACCGATATACGAGATGCAAGTATCAGTAACTACTTTACCTTGAAGAAGTACGAAACCAAAACATTTAGAGTATTAGTGAATGCTTCGTATTTAGGTGAATATTATTTACCAGGAGTACAAGTAGAAGCAATGTATGACAACGATTATATAGCTCGTACTAAGGGACAGTGGATTAAGGTAATTAAGTAAATAGTTTCTAAACAATCATTACGGTTTTTGTAGTGATTGTTTGTTATTTGTTAAATTTTAAAAGAGGGTACGAGGGATATTTTTTAGGAGAAATTTGACACATAAAATAATTTATGCAAACAATTTTCAAATGGATACAACAAAATAAAATCAAAACAATCATCACAGCGTTCGTGGTGATTGTTTATTATTTTTGTTTACCTAAAAAATTATTTGAGACACCTACATCAACAGTTGTTACTGCAAAAAACAACGAATTATTAGGAGCTGTAATAGCCAGCGATGGTCAGTGGAGATTTCCTGAGTTAGACTCTGTGCCTAGAAAATTTGAACATTGTATTTTACAATTTGAAGATGCTTACTTCTATAAGCATTTCGGGTTTAATCCTATTTCAATAGGAAAAGCAATGGTAGAAAACATCAAAGCGAAAAGAGTTGTACGAGGAGGAAGCACATTGACACAGCAAGTAATTCGCTTATCAAGAAAGAATAAAGAACGCTCATATTTTGAAAAGCTACAAGAATTAATACTAGCCACTCGATTAGAATTTCGTCACTCAAAAAAAGAAATTCTAAACCTCTATGCATCTCATGCTCCTTATGGAGGAAATGTTGTTGGGTTAGAAATGGCATCGTGGCGTTATTTTGGTTTAAAACCATATCAATTATCATGGGCAGAAACAGCAACTTTAGCTGTATTACCAAATGCTCCTTCATTGATTTATCCGGGAAAAAATCAACAAAAGCTAAAAAATAAAAGAAATAGGTTATTACAAAAATTACATGAAGAAGGAATAATAGATCAAATAACATATGATTTAGCAATTGAAGAAGAGTTACCACAAAAACCATATCCGTTACCTACAGTAGCACCACATTTTGTACAAGAAGTAACTAAACAGTATAGAGGACAACGTGTAAAAAGTTCTATTGATATTCATTTGCAAAGGCAAGTAAATAATTTAGTAAAGCAGCATTATTTCCGTCAAAAACAAAATGAAGTCTACAATATGGCGGTATTGGTGTTAGATGTTAAAACAAGAAAAGTACTGTCTTATGTAGGGAATTCTCCAACTGATAAAGCACATCAAAAAGATGTGAACAATATCATCGCTCCAAGAAGTACAGGAAGTACTTTAAAGCCTTTTTTATATGCGCAAATGCTACAATCGGGAGATTTACTACCTAGTCAATTAGTCGCAGATGTACCAACAGAAATAGCAGGATATTCACCAAAAAACTTCAATCTAACTTTTGATGGAGCAGTTCCTGCGAACGAAGCATTAACACGTTCACTGAACATTCCTTCAGTACGCATGTTACAGCGATACGGATTGGAAAAATTTAGAGAAGATTTAAAGGCATATCACATTAGCGATATTAATAAATCAGCAGATTATTATGGACTCTCCTTGATTTTAGGAGGAGCAGAAGCTAGTTTATGGGATTTATGTAAAACCTTTGCAGGATACGCAGGAATTGTAAATCACTATGAAGAATTAAAACATAAGTATTACCAAAATGAGTTCATAGAACCTAGTTTTTTGTCAGAAGGAACTCCAGATTTTGGTAAAGTTCAAGAAGACTATATAACTTTAGATGCTGGAGCTACATTTTTAACACTAAACACTTTAATAGAGGTAAATAGACCTTATACAGATCAAGCTTGGAAGTATTATGATTCGTCTCAAAAAATAGCATGGAAAACAGGGACAAGTTTTGGAAATAAAGATGCTTGGGCAGTTGGAGTTACCCCAAAATATGTAGTAGGGGTGTGGATAGGAAATTCTGATGGAGAAGGACGTCCAGACTTAACAGGAGTTGGAAGTGCAGCTCCATTAATGTTTAATGTTTTTGATGTGTTACCGAAATCTAACTGGTTTTTAGAACCCTATGAAGATTTAATAGAAGCTGCTATTTGTGAGAAAAGCGGGTTCTTAGCTAAGACAATTTGTCCTTCAGTAATAACCAAAAGAGTTCAAAAAAGTGCTATGAAAGCCAAGTCATGCCCGTATCACCAAGAAATAACGGTAGATATATCTGAAAAATATAGAGTGAACTCAAATTGCGAATCAATTTCTAACATGATAACAAAACCATGGTTTGTATTACCACCACTAATGGCTTATTATTATCAGCAGAATAACGCAGATTACAGATCACTTCCAAAATATAGATCAGATTGTAACCAGTTGGAAAGTAATACAATGGATTTTGTTTTTCCTGCTAAGCTCACATCAAAAATATCGTTAACACGAGGAGAGGATAATAAGTTAAATCCTATAATTTTAAAGCTCACACACGCCAATGCAGAGGCAAAAGTATATTGGTATTTAAATAAACAATTTATTGGAATAACAGAACAGTATCATGAACAAGCTGTTATGCCAAAAAAAGGAGTTCATACAATAACAGTTATAGATGATTTTGGGAATGAGCTGAAAAGGATTATTGAATTAAAAAATTAAATAAATATAAATACGGTTTAATTAAAAGCTGTATTTTTAGTTTTTTTAAATATAAAATATGTTAGAACTAGCAGGGATAATTATACTTGGAATTTTAGCTCAATGGGTAGCTTGGAGGTTTAAAATTCCAGCAATTTTACCTTTAATTTTAATAGGATTGCTTGTTGGACCTATTGCAGCAGAATTTTTTAATGATGATGGAAGTAAATGGATAGAACCTATTTGGGATGGTGAAAAAGGGTTATTCCCCGGCGAAGGACTGTACTATTTTGTGTCATTATCAATTAGTATTATTCTTTTTGAAGGAGGTTTAACCTTACGACGCGGAGAAATAAAAAATATAGGTCCTGTTATCACCAAATTAATCACATTAGGATCTGCAGTTACCTTTTTTGGAGGAGCTATAATTGCTCATTATGTATTTGGATTAAGTTGGGAGTTGTCATTCTTATTTTCTGGATTAATAATTGTTACTGGACCTACAGTAATAACACCAATTCTTAGAAACATACCGCTTAAAAAAGATGTCTCAGCAGTTTTAAAATGGGAAGGAATATTAATAGACCCTATTGGAGCATTAGTAGCTGTACTTGTTTTTGAATTTATAAGTGTAGGTGGAGGTGCTGGATTTACTGGAACAGCCTTATTAGAATTCTTAAAAATTATCCTTTTTGGAACCACTTTCGGTTTCACTTTTGCCCATGCTTTAATCTTTGTAATTAATAAAAAATGGGTGCCACATTATTTATTAAATGTAGTTTCCTTATCCACTGTTTTATTAGTATTTGTAGAATCTGAATTATTTGCTCATGAATCAGGATTATTAGCTGTTGTGGTTATGGGAATGGTACTTGGTAATAGTAAATTAAAGAACTTAAAAGAGATACTGTACTTTAAAGAATCATTAAGTGTCTTGTTAATCTCTATTCTATTTATTTTATTATCAGCAAATATTGATTATAAAGAGCTAACACTATTATATGAGTGGAAAACATTGCTTCTATTTGCTTTAATTGTGTTTGTGATACGTCCGTTAGCAGTATTTTTAAGTACCTCAAAATCTAATTTAAAAACTAACGAAAAACTATTTATTAGTTGGGTAGGGCCAAGAGGTATTGTTGCAGCAGGTATTGCTTCGTTATTTGGAAGCAAGCTGTTAAAGCAAGGAATTGAAGGAGCAGAATATATTACACCTTTAGTATTTATGGTGGTGTTAGGAACTGTTTTGTTAAACGCTACTACAGCAAGGTTATTTGCTAAATTAGTTGGTGTATTTTTAAAGCGTTCAAATGCAATAATGATTGTTGGAGCTTCAGATTTAGCTAGAATGATTGCTAAGTATTTAAAACAAAATCAAAGAAGAGTGGTGTTGATTGATTCTAATATTGAAAATGTTGAAAAGGCCAAAGAAGAGGGGCTGGAGTCAATTGAAGTAAATATTTATGATGATCAACTTACAGACAATATTGAACTTAATGATGTAGGATATTTAATAGCAATGACAGGAAGTGATTCAATTAACAAATTTGTAATCTCTAATTTCTCCTCTATTTTTGGAGAGCAAGGAGCTTATCGTTTAGCAACTTCACAGGAAGTTATTACAAAAGATTACGAAGATGAAGATCATTTATTTACAATAGAAGATGATTATATTAATTTAATGGAAGCTGTAAGAGAATTCCCTGAAATTCACGAAACAGTAGTTAATTCTATTGATGATTATAAGAAGAAAATTGAAGAAATTAACAGAGATCAAAAATCGATTCCAATTTTCGTTAAGAGTCAAAAGAATGAAATTCTATTAATCTCAGAATTTGAGAAAAAAGTAAAGAAAATAGAAGATTGGAAGTTAGTTTACGTAGGTAAGAATTTAAACATCTAAGCCAAAAGTACTCTTTAATTTTTCAATTAATGGATTTTTTTCTTTTAGTTTGTCGTACTTCTCTTGAGGAGTATAGGCAAACTTTTTTTCTACAGTTTCATTTACAATAACATTAATTTGGATACCGTAGTTATTTAATTTTTCTCGTAAAAAACGTAATAATTTAGGTTTTCCTTTTTCAAGTTGCGACTTCATTAAGTCATTAGGTAACGAAAAAATAATCGTTAAATCTTCTTGTAACTTGGGCTCACCAGAAGCTAAAATAGCAGCGATACTTCGTTCTCCAAAACCTTGTAATTGGAAATAATATTTTTTCCAAGCATCTTTTAACTCATCTTGAGTAAAAGGAGTTCTTGGATGATTATCGAAGTTTTCCTCTGTATCAATAGTACTTTTTACTTCTTTCTTTTGCTGTAAGCTTTTTAAAGATAAAGCAGAAGTACGTCGTTTAATGTTCTTTAAAACTGGTTTAGTGGGAGTTTTTTCTTTTGTTTCAGTACTAGTTACTTGTACTGATTCCATTTTTTTAGGAGTTTTTGTAACAATAGGTTTTACCTCAGTTTTTTTGACAGAAGGAGATAAAGCGGTAAAAAAAGTAGCAGGAATTATGTAGTTGCTAGATTTTTTTTTTGCTCCATCAAAAGTGATAGAGGCAATTTGCATTAAAGTAAGTTCTACCAATAAGCGTTGGTTTTTACTTCCTCGATATTTCAAGTCGCAATCATTAGCCTTGTCTATAGCAGGGAGTAAAAATTGCATACTGGCTTTAGAAGCTTGCTCTAAATATTTTTTCTTAGTATTATCACCAACCTCTAATAAAGCTATGGTAGCTTGGTCTTTTGCAACTAACAAATCTCTAAAGTGAGAAGCCAAACCGTTTATAAAATGATGTCCCTCAAAACCTTTTCCCAATACATCGTTAAATGCCATTAAGACTTCTGGAATTTTATTCTGAAGTAATAAATCGGTAATGTTAAAATACACATCGTAGTCTAACACATTTAAGTTTTGAGTAACAGCTTCGCGAGTTAAATTGTTTCCAGAGAAGCTTACAACTCTATCAAAAATAGAAAGGGCGTCACGCATTGCACCGTCAGCTTTTTGAGCAATTACATGTAATGCATCATCTTCAGCAGTAATGTTTTCTTTAGCACAAATTGTTTTTAAATACTCTTTAGCATCTAAAACACCAATGCGTTTAAAATCAAAAATTTGACAACGAGATAATATCGTTGGTATAATTTTATGTTTTTCAGTAGTTGCTAAAATAAAAATAGCATGTGCAGGCGGTTCTTCTAACGTTTTTAAAAAAGCATTAAAAGCGGCTTGAGAAAGCATGTGAACCTCATCAATAATATAAACCTTGTACTTTCCTGTTTGAGGCGGAATACGAACTTGATCTGTTAAATTACGAATATCATCAACCGAGTTGTTAGAAGCCGCATCTAATTCAAAAATATTAAAAGCAAAATCTTCATCATCTGTAGTTGCATCTTCTTGGTTAATACGTTTAGCCAAGATACGAGCACACGATGTTTTACCAACTCCACGAGGTCCTGTAAACAATAAAGCTTGAGCTAAATGGTTGTTTTGTATAGCATTTTCTAACGTATTGGTAATAGCTTGTTGCCCTACCACATCTTCAAAATTTTGAGGACGATATTTACGTGCCGATACTATAAAATGTTCCATTAAAATATACTGTTTACTTGAACAAAAATAGAAAACACAGTGGCAACACGCAAACAAAATTCTTAAGGAAATATTAAAGTTGTAAACAATTGTAAAAACTGTATTCTTTGTACGACCAACTAACATATAAATAATAAGAATTATATGAAGATATTCAAAGGAGTAACAGTATTTACTGTTGTTGTTTTAGCGGTAACGTTATTAAGTTTCTCACAAAAAAAAGAAGAAAAACTAAAAGAGGTGTCAGTAGAAACAAGCTCAGAAACACAAGTAGCTTACTTTGCAAGTGGTTGTTTTTGGTGTGTAGAAGCAATTTTTGAAAGTGTAAATGGAGTAGAGGAAGCTGTATCAGGATATGCAGGAGGACATACTAAAAATCCAACCTATAAAACAATAGGAACAGGTAGAACAGGACATGCTGAATCTGTAGCTGTATATTATAATCCGAAAAAAGTTAGTTTTCAAACATTAGTAACGGTGTTTTTTGGTTCACACGATCCAACCACTAAAAACGGGCAACATCCTGATTACGGTTCACAGTATCGTTCAATAGCGTTTTATAAAACACAAGAAGAGAGACAGCTCATAGAAAATACTATTAAAAAGTTAAATGAAAATGTGTATCATGGGAAAATAGTTACGGAGGTTAAAAAGATGGAGAAGTTTTATCCTGCGGAAGAGTACCATCAAAACTATGAGCGTTTGCACCCAGAGAATCCGTATGTGCAAAAAGTTTCAATTCCTCGACTAAACCGATTTAAACGTAAGTTTCCGGAATTGCTTAAAAAAGAAAAGCATTAAAAACTTTATTAAGTTAAAGTTTGTTTATATAAAGACTCCCTAGTAATGCTGGGGAGTTATTTTTTTATAAAGTAAAGTTTGTTTATTTCTATAAAAATATTTTTAGGAGTAAATTTTCTGGTAAATGTAACTGGTTGTGTAGAACATATAGAATAGGTAGTAGTGTATTCCAATACGGAAAAAGTAGTTTTCAATTTCTCAACTAAACTGGTTCAAACGCAAATATCCAAGTTTGCTAAAAAAGAAAAGTATTAAAAACTTTATCAAGTAAAAGTTGGTTTAAATATAAAGCCTCTTAGCAGCATAGTTACTAAGAGGCTTTTATAATATGGATTGTTATAATTATTGTATTTCTACTTTAAAAGAAACTTGTACATCTGTTTCTCCACCAGCGTTGGTAATATCTCCTTCTTTTACTCCAGAAGCTCCTTTATTTGGCTCGTGTCTTAAGATAAAAAAATAATTTCCACTTCCAGCTGCACCAGTTGCAACCGTAAAATTAATACCTACAGGATTTCCATTGGCATCATTATCACCAGCATAAGAGAAAGTACTAGCAATACCACCTGTTACATTATAAAAGAACTGGTGTTCATCTGCTTCTTCAGCAACTTCTTCAGTAATATTTTCAGCTGGGTCTTCTAATTCATTTAATAAGGTAATTTCTCCATTATATGTTGTGTTAGCAGCTAAAGTACCTTCTGTAACTACTGGATCGTTAGGACCATCACCATCTAAATCTCTACTTTGCAATGTAACGGTCTCACCACCTCCTTGTGGAGTTAATTTAACAGTTACTGTAGTAATAACTTCTTCTTCGTTAACTGGTACTGGATCATCATCACTAGAACAAGAAGTAATTGCTAATGCAGAAATAAATAATATGGCTAATAATTTAATATTTTTCATTTTTAAATGTTTTTTAATAATTAATTTTTAGTTGAACTTTAAAATTTCTTCCTAAGTCGTCAGCAAAATATCGTAATCTATTTAAATAATTTCGATAAGATTTGTTTAAAATATTGTCTACATATAAATTAATGTTAACTTTTGTTTTATTTAATTTAAAATCAAACCCTGAAGAAAAGTTTAATAAATGATATGCTGCTGGAGGTGTGCTAATATCAACAAGTACATTTTGATTTAATGTAGGAATAAAGGCATTAAAGTTATTATTAGGATACTTATTTTGTTTTGCGTTGTATTCGCTTTCGATAGAAGCATAAAAATTTTGCCAGTTTTCTTTTTTAAAAGCTAGCGAAGTTACTGTTTTAAAAGGAGGAATGTCTATTAACGGTCTGTCGTTAGATACATCAGTACCTCTTAAAAATGAACTTTTGTTTGTTAACACAAAATTATTATTAATGTTGTATTGAGTGCTGGCATCAATACCAAATAACTGTGCGTTAACTTGTTTATAAGACCAAACAGGAAAAGTACCTCTATTAGTAGTTTCTTGCCCACTTGGTTCTATGTAGATAAAATCTTTAATATGATTGTAAAAAGCTTCTAAATTCAGGTTAACCTTTTTATTAGTGTACTTGTAAGAGGCAGATAACCTATTAGAAGTTTCTGTTTTAATGCGTAAATCTCCTAATTCTATTCTAGCAGCAGAGTGGTGTAATCCATCGCTAAATAGTTCTGATGGATTTGGAGCTCTGTTTGCTAAACCATAGTTAAATATAAAAGAATTATGATCATTTGCATTATAGGTAATACCTGCAGAAGCTGATATATTATGATAAGTAAATGTTGGATTTGTTAGTAGTTGAGAACCAGATACATTTGGGTTGATTACTATATTACCAAAATCATTTTGATAATTTAAATTATCCCACCTAGATTTTTGATAGAATTTTTTAGCATCAATATGGTTAAAATCATATCTAACACCTGTTGTTATATACAGTTTGTCAAACGTTAAATTAGAAATAACATAGGCTCCAAAAGCATATTTATCATAATCGGGTATTAATCGTCTAACTTTAGTTATTGGATCTGAAAAATTTGATTGATACAAACCACTTATACCAAATTTATAAATTTGGTCTGTATTTGAATCTAAATACAAATCAGATTTAAAACTATGAGTTTTAAGTTTTAAGTCTACTGCTTGTAAGTTTTTTCTATCACCAATTCGTTTATCAAATTCTAATCTATGATTCACTTGATAATCATATTGCAACGATAGCTTACCAAAAGCTTTAAAACGTTTATAAAATTTAGTTTTAAAAATTTGATGAGTTACTTCTTGTCTTGGATTATTAATAGTATAGCTAAAATCATCAATAATAAGTGGTTGTCTACTGTTTATTGCATTTACTAAATCGGTAATATTACCAAAATGAGAAGCACTTAAGATACCAACTTGATTATCTAAGTAACTATAAAATAAATTAAAACCTTTTTCAAATTTATGAAAACCAGTATTAACAGTTAATGCTTTTGAGTTAATACCTGTATTAGTAAGTTTATAGTTTGCAGCATCAAAATCACCCGATCTTTTATATGATGCTTGTCCGTTTACATACCAACCCGTTTCGTAGTTTTTATTTACATTGGTTGCTACCGAAAACAAACGACCATTGGTTTGTTGTGATACAATTGTTTTTCCAAATAAAGTGTCTTTAAGAATATTATTTTTTGGATTAAGTATAACTACACCACCAATAGCGTCACCTCCGTATTGTAAAGCATTTGCTCCTTTAATTACAGAAATTGAGTTAGCAGCATTAATATCAATATTCGGAGCATGCTCTACACCCCATTCTTGATCTTGTAATCTAACATCGTTAAAAGACACCAAAACTCTACTACCATGTAATCCATTAATTACAGGTTTAACTATGCTATTCCCTGTATTAATAGATGAGACACCAGAAATATTTTTAAGGGCATCTCCTAAAGTAGCGTCACTATTTTTTTCTAAAACATTAGATTTTAACACTGTTTCTTGTGCTGTTTTAGTTTTTAAGCCCGTAACACCTTTTATATTTACTTCATTTAGTTCTTCTTCATGATGTTCTAAATCAATAACTAAATAAGTGTTTTTAGAAATGTTACGTTCAATAGTTTGTGACTCACAAGCTACATGTGATACTTCAACTATAATTTTACCAGAACATACATTTTTAATTGTAAACTTTCCTTCAATATTAGTAACAGCATATTTATTTTGATTTTTAATGTATACCGTAGCTCCTACAATAGGAGATTTATCGTGAAAGTCTTCAACTAAACCAGAAAATGTATATTCACATTTTTGACCATATGCTGTTGAAAAAAATACAAGCATAAGCATCAAAATGATACAATTTGATTTCATGTAAAGATTTTATATTATTATTTAAGTTTTAATTTTTATAAAACTTAAAAAGGAGGTGCTCTAGAGAGTTTTTTTATAATATAGAAAGAAGATGTAATTTCACCTAGAAAAGATGTTAACTTAAAAAAAGTTCTAGGAATTACATCAAAAATAGGAAGTATTTCTTCAGAAAATACTTGAAACTGATAATGAAGAGTAGAACAATCTATTTCTCCTTTATGAAAATGTTTATCATTTTTAGATATACATATAGTATGTTCGTGTTTTTCAAAAGCATGAACTAATTGTATAACTGAAGGTATAAGTAATACAATTATACTTAGGGAAACTATATGTTTTTTAAATGTTAACATTAGTGCAAATGTATAAAAAACCCTGTTTGTTTTTGTACAAACAGGGTTTTTAACTTTTTTTTATTTTTTTGAGTTACCTCGCATTTTCATATTAAGCATTTCAACTAATAAAGAAAATGTTATTGCAAAATATAAATATCCTTTTGGAATTGCACCTACAGATTGCCCAAAAACAATCATGTTAGATAAGTGTGCTCCTTCAGTGATTAACATAAACCCAATTAAAATTAAAAAAGACAAGGCTAGCATTTGAATAGTAGGGTGCTTGTTTACAAAATTACTTATAGGAGTAGCGAATATTAGCATGATTAATATTGAGACAATTACGGCAATAATCATAATTATTAGCGCTCCTTGAATACCGTTGGTCATACCCACAGCAGTTAAAACTGAGTCAAAAGAAAAAACAATATCAATTAGTACTATTTGAGTAATAACATTTAGTAATGTTTTCTTCTTTTTAGAGGTGTTTGTAGCATCTTCATCTCCTTTTCCTTCCACTTTATGGTGAATTTCGCTAGTACTTTTGTATAAGAGAAATACACCTCCTGCAAATAAAATTAAACTTTGCCCTGTAACACCTACCTTTAACCAAGATAAGTCAATATTCCAAATAGGGTCTTTCATGCTTATTAAATAAGAAACTCCTAATAAAAGAAGAATTCTAAAAATCATCGCTAAAAGGAGGCCTATTCTAGCAGCTTTTTTTTGTTGATTTTCAGGGAGTTTGTTGGAGGCGATAGAGATAAATATAATGTTATCAATCCCTAGTACTACTTCTAAAAAAGTAAGAGTTAGTAAAGCTATCCAAGTATCTGCTTGTAAGAAAATTTCCATAGTTTATTGCACTTTATATACAGTTCCTTTTTGTTTAAAGTTAGAGTAGCCAATACGAGCTGTAAAATTATAAGAGCTATCGGTTACTTTAGTTATTTGAACAAATATAGGATCTTTATCTAAATCAGTTTTAGGATTTTTCATTCGCAAAGTGTATGCAAAATTATTTTTCCATTTGATGTAGAGTGTATCTATGTGTTTTATCTCCTTTTCGGTAACCAAACTATCTGTAGAAATACTTACTTTTTTGGTGTACTCTTCAATTTGCAAACTATCTTTTCTTACAATAGTTGTTTTTCCATAATTGTCACCAGCAGGAATTTCAAAGGTTCCATGAACAAAACGTGTTGGATCTCCTTTTTTGTCTGGAGTACACGAAATAGCTAAGACTAAAACTAAAAAAGTAAGTAAATATCTCATTATATACCTGTGTAATTAGATGGTGTAATTTGTTTTAATTCATTCTTAATCGCATCAGAAACCTCTAAAATATCAATGAAGTTAGCGATAGAATCTTTGTTTATTTTTTCGTTCGTACGAGTTAATCCTTTTAAAGCTTCGTATGGATTAGGATAGGCTTCACGACGTAAAATAGTTTGAATAGCCTCAGCAACTACTGCCCAGTTATTTTCTAAATCTTCTGCAAACTTAGCCTCGTTTAATAATAACTTGTTCAATCCTTTTAACGTAGAAGCAAAACCGATTAACGTATGCCCAAAAGGAACTCCAACGTTACGTAATACCGTACTGTCAGTTAAATCACGTTGTAATCTTGAAACAGGTAACTTAGCAGATAAATGCTCAAAAATAGCATTAGCAATCCCTAAGTTTCCTTCAGAGTTTTCAAAATCAATCGGATTTACTTTATGTGGCATTGCAGATGAACCTACTTCACCTTTTTTAATTTTTTGTTTGAAGTAGTCGTTAGAAACATACGTCCAAACATCGCGATCTAAATCAATCAAAATCGTATTTACGCGCTTTAATCCGTCGTATAAAGCAGCCATATGATCGTAGTGCTCAATTTGCGTAGTAGGGAAGGAGTGGTGTAAACCTAACACTTCTTCTACGAAATGAGTTCCGAAGTTTTTCCAGTCAATATTTGGATACGCTACTTTGTGTGCATTGTAATTACCTGTAGCTCCACCAAACTTTGCAGCATGTGGTGTGTGTTGTATGTGAATAACTTGATTGTTAATACGCTCTACAAATACAAAAAACTCTTTTCCTAAACGAGTAGGAGAGGCTGGTTGCCCGTGAGTTCTTGCTAACATTGGTACGTTTTCCCATTCTTCTGATAAATCAGCTAATTTGCAAACTAAGGTATCTAAAGTTGGATAGTATACTTCATCCATTGCATCTTTAATAGATAAAGGAATAGCGGTATTGTTAATATCTTGAGACGTTAATCCGAAGTGGATAAACTCTTTATATTTCTGTAAGTTTAAGGCGTCAAACTTTTCCTTAATAAAGTACTCAACAGCTTTTACATCGTGATTGGTAACGCTTTCAATTTCTTTGATTTTTATCGCATCTTCTGCAGAAAAATCTTCATAAATTTTACGTAAATCAGCGTATAACTCTTTATTGAAATCGGCTAACTGAGGTAATGGAATTTCACATAAAGCAATGAAATATTCAATTTCTACTTTTACACGATATTTTATTAAAGCTTCTTCTGAAAAATAGTTCGCTAAGCTTGCTACTTTGTTACGGTATCTACCATCAATAGGAGAGATGGCGTTTAATTCTGTTAAGTTCATGTTTTGTTGTTGTGTTGAAAGGCACAAAAATAGAAAATACTTCCCTTTTTTTTAGAGTTTAATTAAAGGAATTTTAGTAGACATAAGAAAGCAGTTTTATTTATAAATAAAGAGTATACTGAGTTGTTAAAGGAGCTTACCGTTGTATTAATTATTTACGTTATGAATACTAGCTATCTATGCTACAAATATATAAGTATTAATAATAAGCGTGTATTTCAAGTTTAAAATATCATAATTGTTATAATGAAAGTTTAAACTGTTCGGTATAAGAATAGAGTATAATAGTTTTTTTATCTGGCATTAAAAAGGTTTGTAAAAGATTATGGTTGGGTAAATATTTAGTTTGTAGTTTAAATAATGCTTTTTCATTTTTAAAGTTAAGTTCATAATATTGAATACCACTTTGATAAAGAGAAAAGTTGAATTTACCACCTCCTAAATGATTACCTCTAACCGCATGGTCAAAAATATTTAAGTCTGTTGTTTTTTCTAGTATAATAGGTTTTAAGTTATTGTATTGAGTATAACTTTCTAATAAACCGATAAGTCCCTCATCATCTTTAGTATCATTATTCATATAAGGAACCTCCTTAACGATAACTTCTTTGTTTTTATATTGTAACAAATAAGAATTATCTCTTGAGTTTAAGCCTATCTTTGTTGTTTTTTGCAAACCTTTTATAATATTGGTTTTAAACTTTTTTCTAATTTCACTTTCTACAGAGTCTATTCTATTAAATCTTACATGCTTTATTAAACTATCTGGAAGGTGTGTAAGTTGTTTTTCATATTCCTTGTTTAAATCAAATATATTTTGATATTCTTTACCGTAGTTGTATTTATGATACTCAATTTTTTTTCTTTCTCCAGTCTTAATATTAATTTTAGTAACTTCATGATTTATATCATATTTATCAATGTTTGTTTCGTAAACAGAATTATATAAGAAACCACTTTCATCAATAAAATTAAAACCTTCTTTTAACAAAATAGAATCTGTTTTAGTTATTAAATCCTTTTTATAATAGAAGATATGAAGGTCTTTTGGATAACTTTCACTATTAGCTATTTTAAAATAAGTGTCATCAAGTCTATAAAAGCCGGTAGGATTAAAATTTATTTTTTGAAATTTAATTTTAGTATCATTAGTTTTTGGAAAATAAGGAAGGTTAGGGTATTTATCATCCTCTATTTTCTCATGTCCACATGAACTTAAATTTACTATTAAACATGTCAAAAAAGTAAGGCGAAAGTATATATTCATTAGCTTGTTTTTAATTTTGAAATACTTATAACTAATAATGTAAATGTTATCTTTTGAATTAATCATGTTTTTAGTTAGTAATAAAGGTTTTTATCATAGTTAATAGTTTTATATAGTGATAAATTTGTAAGTACGCATAAAACTAAAAATCCACATGGATTTTCAGAAATAGGGAGAAAAAGTAATCATTTATAGTCATTGTTGTAATACGTTTTTTTATTTTGCTCTATAAAATTTATTTCTATTCGCTTTTACGTATTTCGTCAAGTCTTGCTGATATGTTTTGATAAAACTTTCCTCGTAAAAATAATCTTCAATTTTTTCGGCAGAAGGAAGTTCTTTGTATCCTTTTTCGAATGCTGTAAATCGTTTATTCCAATCACTTTTATTATTCTGAAACTTTGAATATAAATCTTGGATTGTATCGAACTTGCCAAAGTATTCATTCAAAACTATTTCATAATCCGTAGACAATTTTTCCATTCCAGTTGCTTGCATTCCTTCTAATGCGAGTATTGACAATTCTGGGTAATTAAACAGAAATTGGTAAACTCCTCCGTTGTTGACTTGAGATTCAAAGTTTATTAGAGTGAAATAAATTCTCTGTTCTTTAGTCAGCTCTTTTAGAAAATTAGCGTGAGTTTGATTCTTTTCCCAATATTTATTTGTTGCGTAAATGTCATTGCAAATTTTCTCACAAATGTCATAATGTTCATTGTCATAAACTCCCCATTTTTTATCATTCCATTTTTGCTCAATTTCAGAAATCCAATTTTCAGGCAATAAAGGAAGATGTTGAGTAGATTCAGATTCAGAATCAAGTCGAACAAATTCAGTCATAGTATTTTCAGAATTATTTGTTTTATTTCTCAAAATTAAAAATCCAATAACCAAAATTAAGATTATAATTATTATTAAAATTCCTATTTTCATTAGTTTGGTTAAATGTGTTACAACGGTTTCGTATAACAGTCAGTTACGGGTTAATATGCGTTAAATTTTGGTTTAGAGCTGACGCTCGTAATAGCGAGAGGATTCGGATGTAGTCGAATTCGCCGTAATTGTGGTTATATATTATTGTGCACAGTTATTTACATATTTCATTATAGTGATATTCTAAAAATGATATATCAGGTTCATTAATTTTCGGTTTTTTAAATTCTAAATCAGTCAAAAATTTCTTTATTTGTTTGTCGGATTTTGGCCCAAATATTATTCTATATTCAGAGTCTAAAGAGAAATAACCTTTGTCAAACATCTTATCTTGCAAAACACAAAAGAAAATCGTATTTATTTAGCAAACAGCACAAGTTGAATTGTAATTGTCCAAAACAATTTCCCTTAGTTTATTTTGATAAAATCTGACTTTTACTTTATTCTTCGTTTCAGTCGGATTATTTTTCTTATTTATTTCCTGGTTTTTTATAAAATATTCCTCTATCCTCTACAAGATTCAGTTCCTCAATTATTTGTAATGCTTTTTTAAACTCTAAATCCGTTAGTTGTATTTAATTCGGAAATCGATTTTTTAGTCAAAAGATCTTACTTATCTTCACGAATATTATAACGATGTAATAATTCCATAATTACAAATCCACCACCTCTGGCTGGTGCAGGTAAATTTAGAATCTCTCTTTGGATATTTCTATGGCTTTGTCCATCTATTAAGTAAGCTTTTATTACTTCGGCAATTGCATAGTTATTAAATTTGTCAGTGATTGCCATAATTTGGTTTTAATTGTGCAAAACGGTTTCGTATAAGCATAGTGCGGGACTTTGGAGCGATTTATTGTCCGCATGCACCAGGCTTTGATAGGTGCCAAAATACTCAATTTTAGCCATTCAGCCCGCATTACGCTTATACAATGTTGTAGGTAGTGCTTTCTTTTTCGTCCGTGTTTTGGGGGCAGACACACTTATTGACAAGCTTGGGATTGTGTGATTGATAATGAGAGGCTTGGCAATGTGTGTGGCTGTCTAGAGTTGGCTTTTCTATATCAATGTCAATAGGTAACCTACCAATGCTCCACCAATAACAATAAATGCACTGTTCATTTTCTTAAAGACAAAAACAGTAATTATGCTCAATACTGCAATTAAAATTGTTCGCCAATCGGTCAAAGTGTCTTTTCCCATTTCTACACAAACGGCTACAATTACGGCAACTGCCGCAATGTTAACAGCGTCTAAAAATGCTGCAATAATTTTCGATTTCCGCATTTTTGGAATGAGTGGATTCAGAATAGCAACAAAAATGAAAGAAGGAAGGAAAATCCCAACAGTCGCTGCTATTGCTCCCCAAAATCCACCTAATTGCCAACCGATAAATGTTGCCGTTGATAAAACAGGTCCTGGCGTAAATTGTCCAACTGCAACGGCATCAATTAATTTTTGTCGTGTCAGCAATCCTGTACTGACCAATTCTGCATCTAAATAAGCAAATAGAACATATCCGCTTCCATAGAGTAGTGCACCGACTTTAAAAAAAGTCCAAAGAATTTTTAAGGTACTCGTTGATGCTGTTACCTGTAATAAAACAAGTGGAGTGAAACTGTTCAGATTGTTTTTAGAGTTGCAGATGAAATGCCAAACTAAACCGAGAAATCCGCAAGCAAACAACGCCAAAATTTCGTGTACTCCAAGCAAACAGGCAATCAACGTTAATGTTCCTAAAATTCCGAGTTCCACATTTTTGAGTGCTTTTTTTCCAAGGCGGTAAACTGCCCCGAGAATAATGGCAATTACTGCTGGCTTTATTCCATAAATGAAAGGTTCAACTTTTGGGAATTGTCCGTATTGTTGATAAAGCCAAGCAAAAAACATTGTGATGACAACCGCAGGAAAAACAAAACAAACACCTGCAACTATCAATCCTTTCCAACCTGCTCTTTCGTGTCCGCAGTGCATTGTCATTTCGGTTGAGTTGGGGCCGGGAATAATATTGGTCGCACCCACCAAATCAAGAAAATGCTGTTGGCTCATCCATTTTCTTTTTTTCACGACTTCATCTTCCATCATTGCGATATGAGCCGCAGGACCGCCAAAAGCAATGCTACCTAATTTGAAAAAGAGTTTTGCGACTTCTATTAAAGTACCTTTTGTTTCCATTTTGTTATAGTAAAATTTTTAAATATTATAGTAACAACAAATGCTATAATTATTGATATTATAACATCTGTTGGGAAATGAACTCCTAAAGCCAATCTGGAATAAGCTACTAATAACGCCCAAACTAAAACAGGTAAATAGTAAAGTCTTTTTAGGTTTGAAAATAGCAAGACGAAAGATAATATAAATGCTATAACAGTATGTCCTGAGGGGAAAGATGGACTATTTGCTATTGATAAATTTACTATGTCACCATACAAATCAAAAGGTCTTGTTCTGTGTATAGCATATTTTAATGAAATAACAATTAGCGTTGCAGTTGAAAGCATAAGGAGTAATTTCAAAAAAATGTCTTTTGCATTTTCCGATTTCTTGAAAAAGACAAACCATCCTAAACAAAAAATAATACCGATTGCTATGAGATAGGCCGTTTTTGAAATCCAAAGTAACGTTGAGTCGAATAGTTCAATTCGATTATTATGAATCAAGCGCAGTAAAAAAATATCCGCTTCTATCTGTTTGCCCATTTCTTACTTTGAAAATAATTATCAAACGACCATTTTCCTGCCCCTTTGATAAGCAAAAACAAACTTCCAAACCACATAGCAAAATCGGTACGCATTTCGTGAGTCATACTCCAAAATCCATAACTGTTTAGTTCCCGAAGGTTGAATGGCCCAAAACTCTCTCCAAAGGCAATGGGAATTTTAGTTACGACAATGGCAACCGTCATATTGATAAGCATTGCTAAAGAAGCTCCCCGTGTCAATAGCCCCATCAGTAAAAGAATGCCACAAGCTATTTCAAATACACCAACAAAATTTCCGAAAAACTCCGGGTTTGGAAAACCCATTTTAACAAACCTTCCTGCACCACGAGTAGCGGGATACATAAATTTTTGAATGCCTTCTGAAAGGAAAACTGCACCGACCATTAAGCGTATGATGATGGTGGTTTTAGAATGGTCTGAACTAATTATTTTTTGAAACATTTCAAGTTATTTTTTCAATCAAAATAGGATTATATGCTTTGTAAATTCGAGCTACTGTCCAAGCGATAGGTAGGCTTAAAATAGCTGGTACTATTATATCCATTGGATAATGAACACCAAGGTAAACTCTACTGACACTTACAAAAATAGCCCAAGGAATAAGTATAAATGGTAACCATTTTAGCTTGTTCTGGGCTACTAAAGTCAAGTAGAACGCTAATGAAAATACATTAGCTGCGTGAGATGAAATAAAGCCAAACTTTCCTCCTTTATAGTCATTTACAAAATGAAGTTGTCCTGCTAAATAAGGATTATGACTTGGTCTCAATCTTTCGAAAAGTGGTTTAAAAAGTCCTGAAGCTAACTGGTCGCTAATAGTTATGAGCAAGACAATTAACAAAATCATTAGGGTAGAGTTCTTTTTATACTTCCATATAAGCAGTAATATCAGTAGAAAATAAAACGGTAACCAAGTAAATTTACTGGTAGCAAACCACATTATATCATCCCAAAATTTATTGTGATTACCATTTAACCATAACAGAATATCAATATCGAACTGTTTGATAAGTTCTATCATTGCTTCCTAATAGGTGATTGTCTGTAAAGAGGTTTCTTTACTGTAAAATGAGGTGCTTTTTCCATTGCGTGGCAACTGATACAACTGTTAGTCAGCATTTGGAAGTTATTGTTGAATACCACCGTATCTCTTTTTTCAAGTGCTTTTTGCATTTCTGTAAGTGTTACGGTTAAGAAATGCTCTGCGGATTTTACACGTTTGGGTCTTCTTTCCAAACCACGCTCAATCGCTTTACGGATTTTTTCTATTTGATAGTTGGCATATTCCCAATTCTCATCTTGTCCTGCCCAATAGAGTTCCTGATAGCGGTAGCCTGTTTCCACCATTGCCATATCAAAACCCCTGAATTGGTTTTCAATGGTTTCTAATTTTTTCTGTCCCGTTCCTTTTATCCATTTGCCTTGGGCATTTTGCTCTTGATTGTTTCCACAAGAACTAAGCAAAAGCAAAGCGATAATTGATATTGACCATTTCATATTTCGTGATTTTAATGCTGTAAAATTATACAACACATAACCAATAATGTGGTCTATTTGAAAAAAGAATGGTATTTATCTGTTGTTGTTTCTAAAGCCCACTGGAGTTTGGTCAACGTGTCGTTTGAAGTATTTTGAAAAATGGGAATTGTCCTTGAAATCAAGTCTGTGGGCAATCTCGCTTACGGTAATGTCTGTGTAAAGCAAAAGCCTTTTTGCTTCATTGATAATGTGTTCTGAAAGTATCTCAGCAGAAGATTGTCCTGTTTCTTTTCTGCAAGTTGCATTTAGGTTTTGCGCAGTGGTGTTTAACAATTTGGCATAATGGTTTACCTTATTTTTGAGTCCATCTTCTTTGCTCAAAAGGGCAGTGAATTTTTGAAAGATTGTACTGTTACCGTTTTTAAAAGTTTTTGGTGTTGCCGATTCAAGAAATTTTGCCAAAAGTGCTTTTAACAGTCCGTCTATTATTGGTTGATTTAGCTTTTTATTCTCTTGATGTTCGTTTAGTAAAATGTTGAAAATGTCAATTGCAATATTGTCTTTGGGAAAAAGACAAGTTTGTGCACTCAATTCTGAAATCAGGCGTTTGATATCTTTGTCCAAACAGTTGTCGATAAAGGATTTTTTGATGATGAGTACAAAGCCTTTGGGTTCTGTTTTGATGTCCCAAAAATGTACCTGCTCTTTACGGATTGTGAAAATAACAGGTGGTTTTATTTCATATTCTTTGGTGTCAATAGTGTGGGAACCTTTTCCTTTAGTCAGATAGATAATTTCAAAATAACTGTTGTGTTTGTGTGGAGATGTTTTTCTAATGTGCCGTCTGAACGGAGCAATTTTTAATCCTTCGGTTTGTCTGGTTTTGTCTTTTATTTCGAGTTCTGCTTTCATTTATTGTATTGCTGTCCGTTCGGTGGCAAAAATTAGGCTCTTTTGGTTTTTTCAGCGTTGGCTTTGTGTTGGCAAAAACTAAATGTGCCTAATGTGCGGCTGATTTTTTACATTACCTACAACTTGTTTATATAGATGTAAAATACATCGTTATACAACTTAAAAGGAGGTGTAAGAATACTACTTTTACTATTCTTTATTTTTGTTGCTAAGCTTTCTTGTTTAGTAAATAAAAAAAGGAAGTTTTTAGCAATTTTTATTCTTTTTTTATTAATGTAACCAAGATAAAACAAAATAAAAAACTGCACAAAAATGTACGGTTTAAAGTAGCTTGTTTTTTATCCCTTATAGGTAAGTTATGAGTATACCGTAATTGTAATTATATATAGTTTAGTACAGTTTTAAACTTTATTAGAATTGAGATTCTTTTTTGCTTTTCGAGTCAATCAATTTAATTAAATTATTTAACGACGCTTTAATTTTGTCCGATTCAGCTTTTTTTAACATCAATTCCGTTTTGTTTTTCATTCCGTTGTAATTTGCATTTGGATAAAGTTCAATCAAGGCTGGAAAGTATTTGTCAATTCCATCAGCAAGTTTATCTTTTCCACTTTCTGTAAATGCCTTTTCGTTATTTATCTCGTCTAAATAAATTAGATAGTTGTTTATTAGTGTTTTAATGTTTGAGTTAATATTGTTCTTTACTCTTGATGAATTTGGGTCGTCTGCATTTTCCTTAATTTGGTCATTTCCTAATTTGAAATATTTTAGTTGAAGTTCTAAACCAAAGTGCCAAACAGCAAGCATTTCTTTGTCATATAGATACTGGTCTTTTCTGTCAAGTGCATCGTAGATGTTATTCATATTTTTCCATTCATTGAAGAACTTTTCTGCAACGTTGTTTCTATGTTTTAATCCTAATTCATTGTCATCAAGTACAATATTGAAATTCTGTTGGTCAGTTAGTTTTTCTACGATTATTCTTGTTTGTGGGTCGTCAAAAGTTGGTAGTTTTTCATCTGCTTCATATCCATAATTAAGTTCTAAAACTGCATCATCGTAGTCATTTAGGTCCCAATAGCGTTTGTCAAGTGGAAATTTGTGTTTTTCAGTATTGCAATTAGTAAGTGTTATGCTGATTATAGCAAAAAGGATAATTCTAATTTTAATCATTAAATTCTATTTTGGGTTCTTTATATTCAGTGAGCAAATTTAACAAACTGTCAACTTCTTTTTCATATTTCTTTTGTTCGTTGAAAACGTAACTATGAAAAGTGTCATAATCATATTGTCTTTGGAAATTTCTTTCGTCTTGTTCAGCTTGTCTAATTATTACCTCGATTTTTTTTTCATTAAACTTATTTAGTTTAGATATTTTTTCTTTCGCTTTTCTTGCGAACAGTTCGGTTATTTTAATATGGTATTTTTCGTGCGTTAACAATTCTTTACTATTCGTATTCTTCTTATAAACAAATGAACGTGAAGGGTGAAAAATTGATTGGATAGTTACAGTCTTATCATCAATTTCGCTTTCTATTGAGGTAACAACGTATGCAAACCTTTCATTGCCGTAAAGTGATTTTTTGAAAAACTCAAGACCTCTGAAATTTTCAAAGGTAATCTGTTCGTATTTGTCAAAAGTCAATGGTTTTTCATAATTCAGATAGTTCGTATGGCTTAAAATTCCAAAACCGATTATTACCGGAATGATAACCATAACACTATACTTCAAGAATTTTTTAAACTTTTTTAGCGAAATTGTATTTCCTCCTTTATTTTCCTTTATAGCAAGATATAATTGATAGAAAACAGGAGAGAAATAAACCAGAAATATTAAAGTAATTACTAAATATTCATTCATTGGGTTTGGTTGTTCATAACTGCCTACAATTGTTCTATATGGCTGTCAGTTACAGATTTGATTTTCGTTAAAATTACTGTTTTACACAGGCTTTTGCAATTCCGAGTGGATTAAGTTGTAGTTAGATCCACCGTAATTGTGCTTATATATTGTTACCCAACGTTTTTTCATTCCAATTTTAGTTTTTTAATCAATTTAGTCAAACACTTTTCAAATTCCGGTTGATTTACAGTTAATGACTTTTCTTTTTCGGTATTAAAGTCAGTTATTGATTCATAATATTCTGTCGGATTTATTGGATTAACATTCCAACCTTCTCGTTTTGAAAACCCGTATGTCAAATTTAAGTTGTTTTTCTTTTCTACTCTTAAACAGCCAGTATATTGGTCTGAAAAATCAATAGGTAGGTAGATAACTTGTCCGTTTTTCATTTCTGCCTGTTTTTTATTCCACGAAGCGATTAATTCCGCAACAGCATTTTTAATTTCTTTTATTCCGCTTTTTGGTTCAATTGTTAAAGCAAAATAGTAAGTGTCAAATTTCCGTTGACTTATTAAATCAGGAATTTCAAAGATTAAATCTTCGTGTCCTCCTTTGTCATTTTCTATGATTTCTATTTTCAGCAGGTTGCTCATCAAATGTTGGGTAACTAGTTATAAGAGAACTAAAACTACTTTTATCCGGAGTATTACAGGTGATAAACGGAAGTTATTAGCAATTTTATTCTTTTTATTAAGCGTTAGCCAAGATAAAACAAAATAAAAAACCGTACAAAAATGTACGGTTTAAAGTAGTTTGTTTTTTTAGTCCTTATAAGTAAGTTATGAATCCGTCGTAATTACAGTTATATATCGTTGTAAATAGTTTTACTTAACTTTCACACATATAATATTACTTTCAATATCTACTGTATGTAGTGTGTTGTATAACTCAATAATTTTGTTCTTCTCTTCTATGCTATAACCAGCATAATTATTTAATATAAAATCACTGTTCGCATCATATTTAGTTTTGTTTCCGTACATTTTAATTTTTACACAGGCAGTATCTGAATTTTGAGAATTTTCACCACAATAATTTAAGTGTTCATTAGAAAAATCAAAAGACTTTTCACTGTTTGCTTCAATGGTTATAAAGTCAGAAATAGAGGCATAATGTTTCGGTGGGTCTTCATCATAAAAACTTACTTCTGAAATACAAGATGTTCCTTCAAACTCATTCTCAATAGAAGCATAATATTTCCCTGGTCGAAAATTAGGGTCAGAAGAAGGTTTAACAACGGTAATTTTAGAATTGCTGTTATTTATAATTTTAACATTTAATGTTAATAGTCCTTTCCTCCAAATATAATTTTCATTTGGCTTTTCTATGATTATAGAAATTTTTTCTTTATCGGTAGAACTACTTGTCTTTTTAATAGATGAACAACTTGTTAATGTTAAAGTTAACGATAATAATATAATTAATTTCTTTCTTGTACTCATTGTTTTAAATTATTTACAACGTTTTGGCTATGCGCAGTGTCCCGTAGGGCATTGCGTATAGGTGTTGTTGTAGCACGTTTTTATTTTAAATTTCCATTCCATAATCCCACTTTTTTATTCCTTTCTCTTCGAGTTGTTTTTTTATGTCGTCTTCTAGCCAAAAGAAAAGGTTCGTGAATTTAACTGACGGTGATTTCAATAGAAATTCAATCGCCTGTTTAAACAGTTCTTTCCGATATGCAGCTTTGAAGTTTTCTGGAAAGAATAGCAAAAATATCTCCAAATTTTCAAGTTGATTAAGGTTAGTTATATCTGTTAATCTACTGTTGTTATCTATTTGGATTCTTTTCAAATTTTTCAATCCTGAAAGGTCTGGTAGCTTTTCCATTTTCGACATTCCTTCAAAGTACAATGAATTGAGATTCTCCATTGACTTTAGAAAATCGTAATTAGGGATTTGTCTAGTTCTGCTTATTTCAAGTGTTCGAATGCTTTTCACATTCGAGATTGCATCCAAATTCTTGTAGCTTCCAAAAAGCAACCTTAATTGTCTTAGATTTTCAAGATTGTTGATTAAGTCAAGATTATTCATTTTAACTCCACGGAAAGTTAGACGTTCAAGTTTTTCGAGTTTGGAAGCATTTTCAAGTCCTTTTTTCATTCCGTCAATCCAAAGTGTTGTTAAATCTTTGAACTCACTAATAAAACTCAAGTCAACTGCGGTGGATTTAGTTTCTCCAATACCTAAATCAGTCAAGAGTTTATTTTGTAATAGTGGTGTATAGTCAGAAGTGTGAAATGAAGAAATATCAATATTTCGTAATGCTGGCAGTTGGGAATAGAAATCGAAATTCATTTGGTCATACCAAACAATTCTCAGTCCGGTATTAGGGTGTTCTTTATAGAATGAATTTAATACGTCCCAAGTCTTTTTATTTGGGTTTTTGAATTCAAAAAATTGGAGAGAATGAATGTCCTTTTCCTGAATTAATTTGGGAATATCAGAGGATTTGAGGTCATCATAGATATTAATGTTTCCATTAAAATTTCCCCACTTTTTCTTTTTGTTAAATATTCCCATTCAGTTTTTCTAATGTGCTACAACTTGTTTATATAAGCATAAAATACATCGTTATACAACCAAAAGGGAAGTATAAGAGTACTTTACTGTTCTTTTATATTTATTGCTAAGCTTACTTGTTTAGGAAAGAAGTCTATAGCAATTTTTATTCTTTTTTTATTAGCGGTAGCCAAGATAAAACAAAATAAAAAACCGCACAAAAATGTACGGTTAAAAAGATGTTTTTTTAATATCGATAAGTAACCTTACCGTACAAAATTACGTTGTCGTTTGGCTTCAAAAGTTAAGATAGCTGCGGCAACCGATACGTTCATAGAATCTATTTCCCCTTGCATTGGGATGTTGATATTCTGAGTAGCTTCGTCTCGCCAAACTTGCGTTAATCCTGTAGCTTCAGTACCCACTACCAAAGCAGTAGCCTTAGTATAGTCGTTTTTATGATATTCGTTTGAGTTTTGTAGGGTAGCACTGTAAATATTTATGTTATGCTCTTGTAAGTATGCTATAATGTTTTCAGAAGTACCTGTAGCTATCTGATTGGTAAATATACAACCCACACTAGAACGTATGATATTAGGATTGAATAAATCCGTTTTAGGGTTGGTAATAAAAACAGCATCCACCTTAGCAGCATCGGCGGTACGTAGCATAGCACCAATATTTCCTGGTTTTTCAATACCTTCCATAACCAAAACGAGTGGGGTAGTGGTGTTGAATTCAATAGCGTCTAAATCGAAGTTTTTAGCTTTTACTACAGCAATAATACCCTCGGTAGTATCACGATAGGCTAGCTTTTGGTATACCTCTTTAGTTATTTCTATACAGTTAGCAGCCTTATTTAGAATTTTGTTTACACTTTCTTCGGTAAACATATCAGCAACAAACAGCAGGGTGTCTATTTCATAATCTCCTTTAACAACTAACGAAATTTCACGTTGTCCTTCTACTAAAAACAATCCTTTCTTCTTACGTTCTCTAGATTTTTCTTGAAGCTTTAAAAGCTCTTTTATATAGGCATTTTGTGTACTACTAATCTGTTTCATCTACTATTATATCAGAATACAAAAGTACTATTCTGTTTTATAATAAAATACCATCTTACTAAAAGAATAATTACTAGCTATTGCTGTTGTTAGGCAAACAACAGTACTGTTGCCCAACACCAAACACCACTGTTGTTTAACACTAGATGCTACTGTTTGAATCTTCAAACAAAACCAAAATATGGGGTGTACTAGTTTGTATTAAGCTTCATACAGTAGCGTATGGAGTCACCCGACACTACTGTATGGTGTTATAATACAGTGGTGTATGAAGGTGCCATACAGTAGCGCATGCTTATTGGTACCGCAAAGGGTTTAATACCCCGAGGCTTGCTTCGAAAATCAAGAACTTTTTTTCTATATATACCTCGTGAGCTTACTTTGAGGTAGTTTACTGTCAGTGTATAAAAAAACATCATTCTTTTACGGAATGATGTTTAATAGTTTATTAAATCGAAGAGATTCCTTCGTCATTATTTCGACTTAAGTTTATCTTGAGCGAAGTCGAAAGGCTCAACAAACTCCTCGGAATGACGTTAAAATTGTTGTCATAGCGAGGAATGATAATGACGTGGCTATCTCTTAGTTTAGAAAGATATTCTATTGATTTTTATATTTATTAGCATAACGCTTCCATAATTTTGTTTGATGTGATTCTAGGCTGATTTTTCTTCCTTGTATAAAAGCAGCTGTTAAAATATTAGTACGCATATCTAAAGCATCACCTTCAGAAATAAATAAGGTAGCATCTTTACCAACTTCTAAGGTTCCTACATTGTTGTCAACACCTAAAATTTTAGCATTGTTTTGAGTAATTAATTGTAAAGCTTTTTCTTTACCTAATCCGTAAGCAGCATACGTTCCTGCATAAAATGGTAAGTTACGTGTGCTCATACGTTCCATATCTCCTTCCATACCTAAACCTACTAAAATACCAGCATCGGTTAATATCTTAGCTGCTCTAAAAGGTCTGTCATAATCTGCATCTTCACCATTAGGCAAACGGTGAGCACGTTCTAAAATAACAGGTATATTGTTTGCTTTTAATAAGTCAGCAGCTTTTTCAGCCTCTTGTCCGCGAACAATAACGATGTTTTTAACTCCTAATTCTTTACAAATATTTACAGCATCAGTAATTCCTTTTTCTCCTGATACGTGTACAAACATTCTTTGTGTACCGTTTAAAACGCCTTGTAAAGCTTCATAAGGTAAGTTTTTAGGTGTTTTGTTACCTGCTAGGTAGCTTTTTGCATTGGCGAAAAATTTTGTAAGCTTATCAATGCTTTTTTGATAGTTTTTGTTAGGCTTTAATCCTGGATCTTCACCCATCCACCAACGACCTCTCGAAAATACTTGAGGCCAGTTCATGTGAACACCATCATCGGTTTTAATAGTAGCATCTTCCCAGTTCCAAGCATCTAATTGTACTACAGAAGAGGTTCCTGAAATAATACCACCACGTGGAGCAATTTGTGCCATTAATACTCCGTTAGGACGCATGGTTTCTACTACTTTACTTTCTGCATTATAGGCAATAATACTACGAATGTGTGGTAGCATTGAACCTACCTCATCAAAGTCTCTTGTTGCACGTACAGCATCAATTTCAGCTAAACCTAAAGAGGTGTTTGCTGCAATAAAACCTGGGTATACGTGTTTTCCTTTGGCATTAATAACAGTTCCCATACGGGCAATTCTCATGTTAGCACTTCCTACGAACTTAATTTTACCGTTAGAAAACATGATTAAGGAGTTTTCAATTACTTCTCCGTTTCCTAAATGTGCTGTGGCACCTTCAATACTATAAGCTTCATTTTGCTTGGGTGCTGGTGTTTGTTGCGCTATTATATTTCCTAAGAATAAGAAACATAATAAACTATATATTAATTTAATTTTCATGTTGTGTGTTTTTAAGTTCTTATTCTGTATCACAGTGAAATAATTTCTGAGTTTTCTTTTTAGGAGCTTGTGTTTTACCTCCTTTAATCTTCTCTTGTAACATCATGTTAATTAACTTAGCACGCTCTGCTTTAATAGCTTTACGCTTTTCTAAGTCTTTTTCAATATCAAAATAAACAGCTCCGTCAATAATTGTTTTCTCTGCTTTAGAATATACTGAAAGTGGATTTCCGCTCCATACTACAACATCAGCATCTTTACCTTCTTTAATACTACCTGTACGGTCGTTTAAGTGTAATAGTTTTGCAGGATTGATAGTAACTGTAGCCCAAGCTTCTTGTTCGCTTAAACCTCCATATTTAATTAATTTAGCCGCTTCTTGATTCAATCTACGAGACATTTCTGCATCATCAGAATTAATAGCAACGGTAACTCCTTGGTTGTGCATAATAGCTGCGTTGTAAGGAATCGCGTCGTTAACCTCGTATTTATATGCCCACCAGTCAGCAAAAGTAGAACCACCAACTCCGTGTTCTTTCATTTTATCTGCTAGTTTGTATCCTTCTAAAATGTGGGTAAACGTATTAATGTTAAAGTTGAATTGTTCTGCAACTTTCATTAACATATTAATTTCTGATTGTACGTAAGAGTGACAAGAAATAAAACGTTCTTTATTAATAATTTCTGCTAAGGTTTCTAACTCAATATCCTTACGATATGGTTGTCCGCTTTTCTTTTTAGCATCGTATTCTTTGGCTCTTTGGAAGTAGTCAATATATACTTGCTCAACTCCCATACGTGTTTGAGGGAAACGAATGGTATTTAAATCTCCCCAGTTAGATTGTTTTACGTTTTCACCTAAGGCGAATTTGATAAACTTAGGTGTGTTGTTGTATAACATTCCGTCAGCATTCTCTCCCCATTTTAGTTTGATAATTGCTGAACGTCCACCGATTGGATTTGCAGAACCGTGTAATACTTGAATAGAAGTAACACCACCCGCAATGTTTCTGTAAATATTTACATCGTTAGGGTTGATAACATCTTCAATAGTAACCTCAGCTGTTGAGTTATGACCTGATTCGTTTACTGCTGAAGTAGCAATATGTGAATGCTCATCAATAATACCTGCGGTTACATACTTACCAGTTCCGTCAATAACTTTTGCACCTCTTGAAGATAAGTTGGTGCCTATTTTGGCTATTTTACCATCTTTAATTAATACATCGGTATTGTTTAGTACTTCGTTGTTTTCAGAAGTCCAAACCGTAGCATTTTTAATTAAAATAGTTTCTTTTTGTGGAGCAGTTGGGTTTCCTAATCCTATATTTGGGTATGAAACTGCTACTACTTCAGGAGTATTGTCTTTTTTCTTATTGTCTTTCTTTTTAGCATCAGCTTTTCCAGTATAAGTAGCATTCCATGTACTTTCATTTCCGTTATTGTCGGTAGCTGTACCTGTAATTTGTTGTTTGTTTTTAACAAATGCTGTTAAGCGAGTATAGTTGTCACCATCTTTAAAAGCTATATGTAACCAGTCGTTGCTAAAAGACGATTTACTGTTTACCTTTTTATCTCCACTTTTTAAAGCAGCTGTTTGTTTAGCTCCTTTACCAGTAATGGTCATATCATACGATTTTCCGTTAACTGTTAACGTGTACTTACCTGTAATATCTTTAATATCCATTGAGTTAATGGTGTTTTTATCACCTTGTACCCAGTTTTCATATAAAGTAGTTTGCTTGTCAAAAATATCACCAGAAGTAATTAAGAAGTTAGCATAACTACCAGCTTTCAAATTTCCTATTTTATCATTCTTTAAAATTTTGGCAGGCACTGTAGTTAATGCTTCTAAAGCTGTAGTTTTATCTAATCCGTAAGTAATAGCCTTTTGAAGGTTACTACTAAATTCTTTTGCCTTTTTTAACTTGTATGTAGTTAACGCAAAAGGAACCTTGTTTTTTGCTAAAATTGAAGGATTTGCTGGTTCTTGATTCCAAGAGCGCATATCGCTTAACGCAATTTTATTTGCTAAAAATGGATTTGATACATCGTAAGCATTTCTAAAGTTAATAGGAATAATGTACGTAGCATTGGTCGCTTTAATATCATTAATTCTTTCATATTCGTTACCACCACCTACAATGGTATATTGAATTCCAAATTCGTCACCAATTTTATCAGCACGCATATTGTCTAAATATCCACCTGCATTAAATATTTGAGGTAACTCTTTTTTATTGTTTAGAGCTTCTAAAGCTAAATCGGTATTTTTTGCATTTCCTTTGGCATACCAATCGGCATCTAAATATGTTTGACGTAATAGTGCCATGGCTCCCATACGTGAAGTAGGGTAGCTTTGACGTGATTTAGCACTTTTAGAAAACGATAAGTAGTTTCCTGATTCTTTGTCTAATATTCTGTAAGCATCAGAACTATTAGGGTTTAAAGCAACTAAAACTCCGTTACCTTGCATAATACCGTCTTCTAGGTGTGTATTAACAGCACCGAAACCTAAAGACAATAATTCTTTAGCTTTTTTAGTATCAAAGTTAAACTCAGTAGAAGCGTCTACATCAGGACGAATATGGTCGTTCCAGTAATATCCTTTTCTACCAGCATCGTATTGAGGTCTTTTACCACGACCACTTTCATGTTTAGGTTTTGCAATACCAAAGGTTGAATAAGCATCTACAAAAGAAGGATACATAGATTTCCCATCTAGGTTAATTACTTGTGCTTCGTTAGGTATGTTAACCGATTTACCTACAGCAACAACTTTTCCGTCTTTAATAAGTAATGTTCCTTTTTTTACTATTTGAGTAGGAGTAACATAAATGGTAGCATTGGTAAAAGCGTACACATTGTTTTTGGATGACTTTACTCCTGTGTTGGTAGGAAAGTACTCTTGTGCAAAAGAGCTACTAATACACAGGGATAAGAGTAAGAATAGTATTTTTTTCATTTAATATTGAGTTGATTAGCTTATAAAAATAGATAGTTAAAGAGGAAAACAATTCCTTTTAACAAAACATTAAGAATTAATCACAGGGTGATAGCCAAGAATTTAATCCACCAAGGCTTACCTAATAGACTTAAAATGGGTTTTCTTATAGTTCTTTGTTTACTTGCCCTAAGATAGTTTAGTTAAGAACTAGCTTTCCAATCTTTTCATGACCAGATAACCAGGCTGTATTACTATCAATAAACTGAATAGCATAGTAGCTTTCCTTGCTTATTTGTTTCCAAGTATGTCCACCATCGTTAGAAAATGATATTCCGGTTTTTCCAACAGCAAAAACTTCTTCTCCGTTCGTGTTAGGTACATACTGTACGCAGCTTTTGTAATTAGGATTGGTATTATTAGCTACGAGTGTCCATGTTTTACCACCATCGGTAGTAATTGCTTTATTAGCGTTATTGTCTTCCGGTTTTGAGTAGTTTCCTCCAATAGCAATTCCATGGTTTTCATCATAAAAATCAATAGAGTAAATTCCTTGTGGTCCGTTACCTTGTACAATTGGGGTGTCAAAAATCTCCCAAGTGTTTCCAAAGTCGGTAGATTTTAAAATACGTGCTTTGGTTCCTCCAGAACCTATCCAAACAGTATTGTTTACAATAGCAATATTGGTGTTACTAGCAGCAAAGAAGGCTTCTCCTTCTTCAAAAGTAGGCAGCTGTGAGCAAGGTAGTTTTGTCCACGTATTTCCTCCGTCTGAGGTAAGAATAATAGACGGACAATCTTCTGTAGGATCACCAACGGCAATACCATGTTTTCCATCGGCAAAGAATTGCATACAGTCGTAAAAAACCTTTTCGTGTTCTTCCTTATATACCAATTCATATTTGTTTTCATATCCTTTATATAGTAAGGCTGGGTTTGCTACCGATAAGGCAAATATATTTTCACCATTTTTAGCAATGCTTCTAAAGTGCGGTATAATAGTATCGTTATACTTTAAACTTTGTGTTTGCCATGTTCTACCACCATTTTTTGTTGTTGTAATATCTCCTTTAGAGCCTGCAAAAATTAACTCATCGTTACTAATAGCTAGTATAGCTCTAATACTGGTACTATCTTGTTTAAACTCGGTAATTTTAATAGTTTCAAAAGTTCTTGGGGCTTTCTTTTCTTGCTTACAAGATAGTATTGTTAAAGAGAGTAAGAAAAGGAATGATAATCGTTTCATGTGTTTGTTTTAGTTGTTTTAAATGGAGCAAGTAACCTTAGAAATTTAAATTAATTAGTAAATATGTAGAGAAAGTTTACTTTACCTATGTTGGTTCCATATTTTTGATATTTTTACAGAACTAAAAATAGGAAAACCAAACTTAAATCAATGAAAAAAGCCTTAGTAATTTCAGGAGGAGGAAGTAAAGGAGCCTTTGCAGGCGGTGTTGCACAATACCTGATGAAAAATAAAAATAAAGATTACGACATGCTTTTAGGAACATCAACAGGTAGTTTGATGGTTTCGCATTTGGCTTTGGGTATGATTGATGAATTAAAAGAAATATATACATCGGTAGATCAAAAAGCTATTTTTAGTAACAGCCCATTCAGAGTAAAATCGGTACATGGAGAAAAGGTGGTTTCTATACGACATAGAAACACGATTTGGAACTTTTTAAATGGTCGTAAAACTTTTGGTGAGAGTAAAAACTTACGAAAGCTTATAAGTAAAAGTGTTACTAAAGAAATGTACGACGAAATTAGAAGGCTGAATAAAGAGGTAGTGGTCACAGTATCTAATTTAACAGCGAATCAAATTGAATACAAATCTATCTTAGAATGTGAATATGAAGATTTTTGCGATTGGATTTGGGGTTCGTGCAATTATGTACCTTTTATGAGTTTACTGGAAAAAGATCATTGTCAGTATGCTGATGGTGGTTTTGGAAGTTTAATACCTATACGAGAAGCCATAGCAAGAGGAGCAACGGAGGTGGATGCCATTATTTTAGCAACAGAAGTAACACAAATGAACAGATTGCCTGCTAAGAACCCTTTTTCGCTGATGATGGATACGTTTGATTTTATGTTGGAGAATGTTGAGCGGCATAATATTACTATAGGAAAGCTTTCTGCAAAACAACACAATGTAAAACTGAATTTATACTATACGCCAACGGTATTAACAACCAATTCGTTAGTTTTTGATAAAGAGAAAATGAAGAAATGGTGGAAATCGGGCTATAAGTATGCGAAAAAGCTGAATGATGATAGAATGACAGAGTTTAGACCAGAGATGGTAGATAATCAAGAAATAGAGGAAGGAATAGAAAATAGTGAAGTATGAAGTTTGGAAAAGTAGCACAACCAGAGTTAATAGATTTTACATTACCTGAAACACACCCTAAAACAATAGAGCTATTAAACTCTTATGAAAAGAGTGGTACACCTAATGTGTATGTGGGCTGTGCAAAATGGAATAAAGCAGATTTAAAAGGATTTTATCCGAGAGGAACTAAAGATGAATTGGAGTATTATTCGAAACAGTTTAATTCAATAGAGCTCAATGCTACTTTTTATAGACAGTTTCCAGCAGAACAGTTTGAAAAGTGGAAAGCTAAAACTCCTAAAAACTTTAAATTCTTTCCCAAACTAGGGCAGGAGATAAGCCACTGGAAGCGTTTACAGGGTGTACAAGATGCGGTAAATGTGTATTTAGACAATGCTTCACATTTGCAAGAGAAGTTAGGTACCATCTTTTTACAGTTACATGCTAATTTTGGAAATAAAAACTTTGATAGATTACAAAACTTTGTAGTAAGTTGGCCTAAAGGTATACCATTGGCTATAGAAGTACGCCATCCGGATTGGTTTGAAGACACAACGGTGTTTGAAGAGTTTACAAAGCTGTTTGAAGAACATAACATAGCCAATGTGTTAGTAGATACAGCAGGTAGAAGAGATATGATGCATATGCGTTTAACGAATAACGAAGCTTTTGTTCGTTATGTTGGAGCAAATCACCCATCAGATTATACACGTTTGGATGATTGGGTAGTTCGCTTAAAAGAATGGAATGATTTAGGATTAGAGAATATTCACTTTTTTATCCATCAAAATTTAGAAGTAGAATCACCATTGTTGGCAGCCTACTTTATAAAAAAGCTAAATAAGGAATTAGGAGTTGATTTAAAGATTCCTAATGAAGAGAATAACCAACAAATGAGTTTGTTGTAATTTGTCTTAAACTTCAGACAGTACTGTCTTTAATCACAAGACAATGGTGTCTAATGGTACCGTATGCTAGTGTCGTGTGTAATAAGATGGTAGGTTATTGAATAAATAGTATTAAAAAATCCAGCTGAGTAAGCTGGATTTTATTTTATATCGTTTTGTTCTTTATTTTAACTCCACATACATATTGTTATAATCAAGGCGCATCATATTTGAATTCCATGATGGAGAAAATTGAACTCCTTTTTTCATGGTAGGTACTCCTTTTGCTCCTGTAGTAATGTATTGAATGGTTCTTTGTAATAAAGGTTCGTTAGGGTCTCCTAAAATACCTAAGTTACCTGGATCTTCATCAATGATAACCTCAGGAATAAACCCTTCAGGAGCATTTTCACCATCTTTATTTTGAATTTCTAATACGATAGGTTGCATTGCCCACGTATGACTCTTTAAGTTATCGCCATTACGAGTATAATCGTCAGAATCGTATAAGGTAATAGAACCAACATGCTTTCCGTAAGTTTGAGTTCCTACTAACTTTACATCAATATAAGGCTTTAGTGCATTGATGACCAGTTCTGAAGCAGAGGCAGAATCATCAGAAACTATAAAGTAAATAGTATTTAGGTTTAAACTATTAATTGCTTCATCCAATACTACATTTCCTTGTTGGTCCTTATTTAAAATCTGATTCGTAAAGTTATTGATTAATAAATCTGGATTTGTTACCTCCATTACTTTATGATTCCATACTTGTTTCGCAAATAACTCATTGTTAAACTGTCCGGTAATCATACTTCCTAAATAAGTAGCTGTTTGTACAGAACCACCACCGTTATAACGTAAGTCGATGATTAAGTCGGTAAGACCTGCTGATTGAAACTTAGCAAATTCAGCATTTAACTCTCCATCAAAGTTTCTAGAGAATTGATTGTACATTAAATACCCAATGGTATGGCTACCATTAGTAATTACATTGGTAACTTTTACAGGGTTTTCTGTTACTTGAGATTTGGTAACTGTAATAGTTGTTCCGTTACTAACAGGATTTCCTCCGTTATAATCAGCTAAATGAATAGTGAATGTATCATTATCTAATAAATCATTTACGTTGCTTCTGGTTATAGTTGTTCCGTTAATCTCAGTAATAATCATACCACGAGTAACTCCTTGTGCATCGGCATTAGAACCAGTAACAACATCGTATACATATATATAATAGCCTCCTGAACCATCAGCATAGTCAGCTCCTTCTAATTTCATCCCACTTGTAAGACGTATTCCCGCAAAAGATTCTTCTAATGCAATATAATCGTCTACAATCCATGAATAGGTTCTGTTAGGATCTTTAGGGTATTCATTAGGCATGTACAATAAACTGTAAAATAAATTAGTAGGATCGTCATATCCTGATAAATAACTATACAGTTCATTATCGTTATTAAAACGTCTGTCAGCTAAGTCAGGGACTAAGTCTTGCCATAAGTAGTAAGCGTTTAAACCTTTCCAAACGAAATTTTGGACTTCAATATTTTTGGGTGCATCGTCTTTTTCACTACATGAAACAAGTAGTATTGAAAAAAAGATGATTAGGGATGCTTTTAATAATTTCATAAGAGTATATTAGTTGTAACAACAACGCAATTTACTGAATAATATTATTTTTTTTATTATTGATGTAACAAACTTGAAACTGCGTCGTCGTAGATATGTAAACCTGTTAAATAAGACGCAATTGTTTTAATAGGCTTACAAAACTAATTAACCAAACCATGAACCAATCGGACTTTTTAAAAGTTGTATTACCATTTAAAGACAAAGTCTTTCGTTTAGCGAAAAGATTATTGGTTTCTACCGAAGAAGCTGAGGACGCTACACAAGAGTTGTACTTTAAATTGTGGAGAAATAGAGAGAAGCTCTCTAATTATAAAAATGTAGAGGCATTTGCTATGACCATGACGAAGAATTACTGTTATGACAGATTAAAGTCTAAACAAGCTAGTAATTTAACATTGGTTCATAGTAATTATAAAGAGAAAGATACTCCTTTAGAAAAGAGAGTAGAACATAACGACAGTGTAAACCGAGTACATGAGCTTATAGATAAGTTACCAGAGCAACAAAAAATAATCATACAATTAAGAGATATTGAACAATATGATTTTGATGAAATATGTAAAATGGTTGATATGAAACCGACAGCTGTAAGAGTAGCATTATCAAGAGCTAGAAAAGCAATAAGACAAGAATTAATAAAACAACACAACTATGGAGTTAGCTAACATAGAGAAGTTATTAGATAAATACCTAGACGCAGAAACAACATTGCAAGAAGAGCAAACGTTACAAGAGTATTTTACCTCAAACAACGTGGCACCGCATTTGCAAGAATATAGTATGATGTTTGGCTATTTTAAACAAAGTAAAGACGAAACCTTTACGAAAACCATTCAGTTAAAACCTGAGAAAACTAAGAAGAACTGGAAATGGTTATCAGTAGCAGCGTCAGTAGTCTTACTATTTAGTGTATTCATGGGTAATGAAGAGTACAAAAAGTATCAACAACGTAAACAGTTTGCACAAATTAAAGAAGCGTTGCAACTAGTTTCAGTCAATTTAAACAAAGGAAACGATGCATTATATGCAGTTTCAAACAACCTAAAAAAAGGAAATGATGCTATTGAACAATTAGGAGCCTATGAAGAAACAGTAAACAAAGTAATAAACACAGTAAATTAATTAAGAAAGTAAAACCAAGTACTTATAAACCAAGAAAATCATGAAAAAAGTAATATTATTATTCGCATTCGTATTTATAGCTAATGTTAGTTTCGGGCAATCAATGTTCGATAAATTAGAAGACCTAGATGAGGTATCATCAGTAGTAGTAAATAAAGATGCTTTTGAGATTTTATCTAAATTCAAAGTAGAGTCAGAAGATAATGAAGCAATGGAGGTTTTTAAAATGATTCAAGACTTACAAGAATTAAAAGTATTTTCAACTGAAAGCGCAAAAGTGTCTGCTGAAATGGAAAGCATGGTAAAGTCTGCCATTAAAAAAAGTAATTTAATAGAGTTAATGCGTGTAAAAGACAAAGATTCTCGTGTTAAAATCTATGTAAAGTCTACAAAAAACAAAGACTTTGTAAGCGAAGTATTAATGTTTGTAAAAGACAAAAATTCTAATGGTAACTCACCAGAATCTGTAATAGTTTCGTTAACTGGTAATATCGACATCAACAAAATGTCAAAATTAGCAGAGACGTTTTCTAAAGACGGAAAGAAGAACAAATAAAAACAAATAAGGCAGCGTTAACCAGTTAACGCTGCTTTTAATCAAAAACTAACAACAATGAAAAAACTATTTATATACTCAATGTTACTAGTAGCGTTTGTAACAGTTTCTTGTAAAACAGAATCTTTACAAAGCTATTTGGTAGAAAGCCAAGAAAAGGAAGGCTTTATTACGTTTGATGTACCCGCTAGTGTATTACAGTTAAGTATGGATAAGGCATCTGAAGAAGATAAGCAAGCTTATGAAAGTATTAAAAAAATAAACATAACAGGAGTTCCTTATAAGAATTTAGATGAAGCTAGTTATGAGGCGGAAAAAGAAAAGCTGAAAGCTATCTTTAAAAAATCTAGTTATAAAGAATTAATGAAATTCAAAAAAGATGGAGCGAATGCAGCAATTTACTACATAGGAGATGCTGATGCTATTGACGAAATCGTAGCTTTTGGTTACGGAAAAGAAATGGGAGTGGGAGTTGCACGAATTTTAGGAGAAAACATGAATGTTGGAAAGATTATGGAAATGATGCAAAAAGCTAAGATGGATGCAGGGAATTTAGATTTAAAGCAATTTAAAATGATTTTCGATGATAAATCAGTAGAAACAGAATAAAAATTAATAGTAAGAATATAAAAAAGCCACCAGATTACCTGGTGGCTTTTTTATATATTTGGCAAATTTTCAAAAAAATTATATGAAAAATATTACTTTAAAGTTATTTTTAGTGCCATTAATTACGTTTTGTATATTATCGTGTGACACTGAAGAAAATGAAGAGTCTTTAGTTGATGAGGTAAAAATTAGTTCTTACAATATTGTCGATAATACAATAAATGGAGTAAGTACAAAGACAGAACTAGAGTTTCACAATACTAGCTATGATAACATTGTTTCTTATGGAATAAAATGGTTTAGAAAATCTAAAAAAGAATTCTATGAGAAAGAATACACAGGATTACGGTCAAGTTTTTTTGATGCGTCTATAACAGAGAAGTTATTAAAAGACTCAATTTATAAAACCTTTTCTTTTGTAAAGTTTAAAGATAAGATTATTACTAGTGATACATTAGAATTTATAAGCAATTTTACAACACCTATAGTTATTGATAGTATCTATCCTAAGAATGGTTTTATTTACGATACTTTAACAGTAAAAGGTAAAAATTTTTGTGATTCTGAATTTCGTAATCTAATTTATTTCAATGGAGGAGGATATAGACCTTTTTCAGTCTCAGACTCCATAATGAAAGTTGTTATCCCTCCATATTTAAAAACTTCTAACCTAAGTTTAGGAGTAAGAACTTGTGCAATAACCAAAAACATAAAAGACATATATACAATAAACGCCCCTATATTAGATTCTATTGAGTCTAAAGAAAGGTATGTAGGAGAAGTATTAAAACTTTATGGTAAAAATTTACACCATTCTATATCAGAGTTATGGTTAGATAATATTAAAACAGAAATTAAGTATACTGATTATAAAGATACTTTATTGGTTATAGTACCAAAGGGTTTATCAAAAGGGAAAGTAGATTTAAAGTTAAAAGTTTTAGATAGAATTACAGAGAAGAAAAGTTTTTATCAAACTACTAGTCCATATATTATTTCTACTGTCCCTGAAACAATAGGTTTTTTTGATATAGTTACGATTAAAGGAAATTATTTTAAACAAGGAAATGAAATTCCAAGAGTAACTATAGGAGGATCAAATCAAACTTTATTAAGTTACAATAAAGAAGAAATCAAAATATTAGTAAACAGATATTTTTATACCTCCAATCCAGAGTTAAAAATTGAGATTAATGGTTTTGTAGATGTAGCTACAGTAAAAATGAGAGCTCCAAAAATTTTAGAGTTTGGCAAACCAAAATATCACTTTACAGATGAAGTTGTTATTAAAACAGATGCTTTTATTGATAGAAATAATTTAAAAATAGGAAATACCCCTGTAAAGTATGGAAATAACTATCAAATAGATGATGATGGTGCTATAAAGATATCCTTAAACGAGTGGTTACATTTAAATACATATTACCCAAGTTTTGTTATGGAAGAAGAGGGTAAATTAAAAGTGGAACTAGAAAATCAATTTGGATATGACTCTTCTATGATACAAATTTATCCACCTCAAATTAACTCATTAGATAAAAAAGTTTACATGTACGCAGATAACGTTACTATTAAAGGAAACGACTTCGGATATGGCAGAATTAATAAAATTTATATAGATGGAGAGCTAGTTACAAACCCTAATAATTCTTCATATACAGTAAAGAATACCGAAATTAAATTTAGATTAGGAATTAATACAACTCCTGGTACACATAGATTATACGTAGAGGTTGGTGGACAAAAGTCAAATGAAGTAGAATATGAAATAGAGAAATCAGAAGTACATTCGGTTAGTAAAAATGAAGCTACAAGAAAAGATAATTATATCGTATATGGAGATAATATTGAAAGATTGTCCATTAAAGCAAATGGAGAAAATTGTGAAAATATATCGAGTAGCCCTACAAAATCTGAGTTTAAATTTCCTTATTACAGAAAACTAGAAGGTGATATAAAAATTACAGGATCTGTAGGAGATCAAAAATTTGATATAGCAACCTTAAAAGGAGTTGAGCCGCATAACCTGATCAATAATACGCTTGATAATATTAACCTTTTAGGAACTTGTATTTCTGGATCAAATTTTAAAGATTGGTATTTTATTAATTATTTAGGAGTCTTTAAATTTAATCACAGTTCTGAAAAATGGGATATGATTGATAACAATCCACCTCCTTTTTCAACTTTTATGGGAGAAGAAAGGGTGTTGACAGTTACAGATGCTGAATTAATATTACCTCTTAATGAATATATTTATAAATATGATATAATAAATAAAAGTTGGACTAGTCAAAAAAATGACATACTTGTTAATAAAGGAATCTTAATAGGAGATATACTTTACGGTATGGATTATAGTAAGTTATATGAATATAATGTAAAAACAAAAGAAAAAATTTATAGAGAAAAATTTAACACTTACAATTATGAAACAGTAACTTACGGAGACAATAAAATTTTTGTTAATCCTTGGCAAGGACAAGTATTCTATTTTGATATCATAACAAAACAATTTAATTATATAGGAAGACCAAGGAATCATTTTGGTACATATCAAAATGTAGCTTTAAAGTACTATAATGATAAACTTTATTATATAGGAGGTTTAACAGATGGAGGTAAAGAACATAGAATATATGAATATGATTTTACAGAAAATAATTGGAAAGAAAAAACCCCCATGCTAATTAAAGGCTTTGATAATTCTATACATATTAAAGATGGAGTCTTTTATATAGGTCTAGGAAAAGACTTATATGGCTATGATAATAAAACCTTAAATAAATATTATATAAATAAAGATTTATATTAAGTATATAAGAGCCATCAGATCATCTGGTGGCTTTTTCTTTTTAACGGCTCATTAACAAGCCTCCCAATAGAATTTCATATTTTTGAACTCTAAACAAAAACATATGAAATTTAACAAACTCCTTGTTTTTATCGCTGTTTTCTTTACAGCAAGCTTATTTTCCCAATCAAATAAAGTATATAGAGCTGAAAGAGATAAAGTTCATAATTTAGTTCATACGAAGTTAAAAGTAGATTTTAACTTTCAAGAAAAAGAAATGAATGGGGAAGAATGGGTAACCTTAACACCTCATTTTTATGAAACAGATAAAGTTACGTTAGATGCTAAAGCAATGGTTATTCATAAAGTAACAATGAATAATCAACCACTAGAGTATAATTATGACGACTATGAGTTAATTATCAACTTACCTCGTACCTATAAGCGAAACGAAGAGTTTACACTATATATCAAGTATACGGCGCGACCAGAAAGGGTAAAACAAAAAGGAAGTGCTGCTATTACATCTGCAAAAGGGTTGTACTTTATCAATCCAACAGGTTTTGATAAAAACAAACCAACTCAAATTTGGACGCAAGGTGAAACCGAAGCAAGTAGTTGTTGGTTTCCAACAATTGATGCTCCAAACCAAAAGACATCACAGGAAATTTATATGACTGTTCCGCAAAAGTATGTAACACTTTCTAACGGGAAATTAGAAAAACAAACTACCAATGCTGATGGAACTCGTACCGATTATTGGAATTTTACTCAAAAACATGCACCATATCTGTTTTTTATGGGAGTAGGAGAATATGAGATTATTAAAGATAAATACAAAGATATTCCTGTAGATTATTATGTAGAGAAGGAATATGCTCCGTATGCAAAAGATATTTTTGGGAATACTCCTGAAATGTTAGCATTCTTTTCAAAAATTACAGGAATTGAATATCCATGGAATAAATATGCACAAATTGTTGGACGTGATTATGTAAGTGGAGCAATGGAGAATACCACAGCAGTAATTCACGGGGAAAGAGCGTATCAAACACCAGGACAATTAATTGATGAAAACGTACAAGAAAACACCATTGCACACGAAGTTTTTCATCATTGGTTTGGCGATTTAGTAACTACCGAAAGTTGGAGTAACTTAACTGTAAACGAGAGTTTTGCTAATTACAGCGAGTATTTATGGTTAGAGTATAAATATGGAAAAGATGAGGCAGATGCACACTTGTTTGAAGATATTGAAGGTTATAAAAGCGGACAAAATTTTGATAAACATTTAGTTCGTTTTTATTACGATGATAAAGAAGATATGTTTGATGCGGTTAGTTATAACAAAGGAGGCGCTATTTTACATATGTTACGTAACTATTTAGGAGATGAAGCTTTTTACGAAGGATTAAATACGTATTTAACAGATAATAAGTATGGAACAGGAGAAGCGCATCAATTACGTTTAGCTTTTGAAAAAGTAAGTGGTAAAGATTTAAATTGGTTTTTCAATCAGTGGTATTTTAACAGCGGACACCCGAAGTTATCTATTTCTTATGACTTTAATAAACTAAGAAAAACAGTAACCGTAAATATTATTCAATCTCAACTTAATGAATTTAAATTTCCGTTTGCTATTGATGTTTTTGAAGGAAGTAAAAGAACAAGACATAACGTGTTTGTTGAAGGAAGAGATGCGTCATTTACATTTCCTTTTACAAACCATCCAGATTTAATTCAAGTAAATGCAGACGGGGTATTGTTGTGCGATATTAACGAAAATAAAGTATTGAGCGATTATATTCATCAATTAAAATATGCTCAAAACTACGTGCATAAAAGAGAAGCTTTGTTAGAAGTAGCAAAACATCAAGATGATAAAAAAGCGTTTAATGCCGTTGCAGACGCTCTGAATAACGATTTTTATAAGATTAGGATTTTAGCCTTGGAGAACATTAATTTAATCAATAAATATTCAAAAAAGAATGTGATTGATCAAATAATGAAAATAGCTCAAAACGATCCAAAAACGTTGGTACAAGCAGCGGCAATTGAAACGTTAGGAAAGTTAACAGATCCAGCATTAAAACCGGTGTTTGAAAAAGGGTTAGAAAGTAAATCATATTCTGTGTTAGGAAAGTCGTTGGTAGGAATGTATTATATCGATAAGCAGCTAGCCATTCAAAAATCAAAAACATTGCCTTTAGCAGTAAAAAAGATTATTGCAACACCATTAACGCGTATTTATTTAGAAGAAAATGATGATGATGAGTTAAGTTTCATTGCAAGTAATGTAATGTCTGGAATGTTTTTAAGTCCAAACAAGAAAATTCAATCATTGTATAAAAAAGCATTTGATAAGATTGGAAAAAGTAATAATACAGAGGCTATTCAAAACCTATCAGACGATATTGTAGCAAAAGGACTTCAATACAAACAATATAACTTTGATCAGGTAGGAGTTAACTTGTTACGTCAAATGGCTCAAATGCAAAAAACTAACAAACCATCAAATAAAGAAAAGCATCTTAAAGTTATTCAAATAGCTATGGCGAAGCTACTTGAATAAATTGTATAGTTTCATAAAGTTTAAGTTAAAAAGAATACTTAGTTTTGGCACAATAATTGAATTTTCTTGCGAAACTTAAACTTTATGAGAAAAACTACTTTACTACTTGTTTTATCAGTACTAGTACTAGCATCTTGTAGTAGTGTAAAAACTACTGAAAAGGCACTTAATTCTGGTAATTATGAGAAGGCAATTTCATTATCTATTGAAAAATTAGCTAAGAATAAAACCAAAGAAAAGAATCAACCACATGTGCTAATGCTTCAGGAAGCTTTTAGAAAAGCAACAGATAGAGATTTAGACAGAATTTCTTTTTTAGAAAAAGAGCAAAATCCTGAAAACTTTGAAACAATTTATACATTGTATCAACGTCTTAACAACAGACAAGAGCGAATAAAACCATTATTGCCATTACGAATTTTATCTTCTGGTAGAAATGCCAAGTTTAAACTTGTTAATTATACTGATGAAATTCTTGCGGCAAAAGAAAACTATGCTGGTTACTTGTATGAAAATGGTGTAGCCTTGCTAAATGAAGGATATAGAAATAAAATTAACTATAGAAGAGCTTTTGATGAATTAAGACACTTGGACAATATTAGTCCTAATTATAGAGATACAAGAAACTTAATAGAAGAAGCACATGCTAAAGGAATTGATTATGTACATGTTTCTGTTAGAAATAGAACAGATCAAATAATTCCAAAAAGATTAGAAAGAGATTTATTAGCGATTGATACGTATGGATTGAATGATTTATGGACACAATATCACGCCAAAAAGGATAGAAATATTCGTTATGATTTTGATTTAGAGTTAGATTTTACAGATATTTTAATTTCTCCTGAACAAGTACACGAAAAAGAAGTTATTAAAGAACGACGTATAAAAGATGGTTTTAAGTATTTAAGAGATAATAACGGAAACTATGTAAAAGACAGTTTAGGAAACAAAATAAAAGTAGATAAGTTTAAAAGAATACGTTGTAACTTTTATAAGTTTACACAATTTAAGAGTAGTAAAGTTACAGGTGTTGTAAAATATATTGACAATAGAACAAATCAGTTATTACATCGTTTTCCTATACAAAGTGAGTTTATTTTTGAACATATTTATGCCGATTATGATGGAGACAGGAGAGCTTTGGATAAATCGTTTATAGATTTACTCGATGAAACTTCGGTAGCGTTTCCTTCTAACGAGCAAATGGTATACGATACAGGAACCGACTTAAAACAGAAACTCAAACATATTATCACACGAAATAAGTTTAGAAATTAAAGTACTAAAGCTCCTGTAATCTACAGGAGTTTTTTTATTATATTTGAGTTATGGAAAAGGATTTAAACATCATAACTTTTGAATATCAAAGAACGAATAAAACGAGCTTATTTTTTAAGTTGTTAAGTGTAGTTTTAATCTTAATCTTTCTTTTGAATCCCCTGCACGAATTGATAGATGTTTTTAAAAGAGAGTATACACCAGGTTGGTGTTGTATGCTTCCGTGTCCATCTCCTTTTTCAGGTTATTTTTTTATATAAGTGGATTTATTCTCACAATTTGACGATACTCCTAAAAACTTACTTCCGAAAGATGGAACAGTAAACTACTACGGAATAGTTTTATCTAAGGAACTAGCAGACCATTATTACGAGGCTTTATTAAATTCTATTGAATGGCGCAATGACGAAGCTATTATTTTTGGAAAACGCATGGTAACCAAACGAAAAGTAGCTTGGTATGCCGAACAGCCTTTTGAATATTCCTATTCAAACATTACCAAAACAGCCTTACCGTTTACGAGAGAATTGTTAGCGTTAAAAGAATTAGTGGAAAAAGAAACTGGCGAAACCTACAACTCTTGTTTACTGAATTTATACCACGATGGTTCTGAAGGAATGGCGTGGCATAGTGACGGAGAAAAAGATTTAAAAAAGAACGGAGCGATTGCTTCGTTAAGTTTTGGAGCAGAAAGACGCTTTGGCTTTAAACACAAACAAACCAAAGAAACGGTGTACAAAGTATTAGAACATGGTTCGTTATTGGTAATGAAGGACGAAACCCAAACCCATTGGCTTCACCGGTTACCACCTACAAAAAAAGTCCACCGACCACGAGTGAACTTAACGTTTAGAACGATTGTGAGATAGGGGTATATAATAGTAAATAGTTTACTTTTATTTTCTTTAATATTTAGTCAATTTTTTCCAAAAGGAATTGATTATTACCTAAAACGGTTAAGTAGAACTTAGGAGGCATTCCCTTTTTCCAAAAAGCAAAATTATTTTCAATAAGCCACTCTCCGATTCTTTTATCTCTAAATTCCGGACAATCTTTCCAAAAACCACTTGTTATTTTTACCTTAAAGAAGCTGGAGTTTTCGATAGATAAATTAATTTCAGAGATGTTTTCTTCAAAAAAATCACGTCCTTTTACACCAACTCTAATTCCATATCCGTTTCCTTGTTGGTTATGTTTACCATCATTCCAAGCACTTACTGTTAATTTTTTCATTTAGATAATTTAAGTTCGAAAGTTTTATATTGAAAACTAATTCAAATATTGGTAGAATATAAAATAAAAAGAATAATTAAATTAAGTGTTTTTAGTTGTTGTTATTCCATGTAATTTTAAAACACCATTTTTAAATTCATATATTAATTCTTCAAAGTTTATATTTTCTATTAGTTGTTTTTCTTTTTCTTCTATTTCAAAACTCACCTTGGTTATCCAAGTATTAGAAATATTAGAAAAATCAGATTCAATCATTTTTTCATCTGATTCAATTTCAATTTCATAGTTTTCTGTTAATAGAATTATTTTTGCTCCTTTAGAAGTTTTTAAGTCTATTCTACTTAATAAAGTTGAATTCATGAATAAATAACCATTTAACTCCTGAAAACTTATCCAAAATTGCCCTTCTTTTGACTCAGCAATTTTAACACCAGAAATGTTTTTAATCTTTTCTTCAGTGTAGGTATCAACATGCAACCTTCGCATAGCTCTCATATTACCAAGAGCGGCTAATATCTTATCTTTTGTTTTTAAAATATTCATAGAGTAATTTTTACTTCAATATTAATAATAATTAACTTGTTCAAGTGTATAAGTCTGTTTTTGTAATTCATTAATCATAATTCGAAAAACTACTCCACTTCCTTATAAAAAGTCAATTCGTATTCTGGTAACAAATTAGGGTGTGTAATTTTTATCAAATCTTTTAATACCAAATCTGGTCGTACAGGAGAGAGTTCAAAGTAAATTAAACCACCGGTTTCTCCTTTGTTATGTCCAATAGAAAATATCTTGTTATTAGAAAATGCATCAAATTCTTTGTAATGAATATTTGCGGTAGTTAACTGTTCTTTGGTAGCATACAAGCCACAGTTAAACCAAAAATCAGCGTGTTGTCCTTTTTCCAATACACTTTCAAAACTTAGAGGTAAACTACCGGTTCCTTTCGTGTCTTTCCATAAGTAATTTAAGTTCGCATCGTTGTAAAACGTCGCAATAAAACTTTCACCCGCAGGAACATTCCAAACATCTTTAAACATGCTTCCAGATAAGATAGTAGGCTGTTTGTCACTGTTTTTAGCAATTTTTTTCGCTTTTAGATATTCCGCTTCTATGTTGTTGAAAATACTGTCAGCTTCCTTTTCTTTTCCGTATAATGCTCCGAAAAACTTAATCCATTCCGCTCTTCCTAAAGGGGTTTCTTCCAACCAATCTCCATTAAAAATGACAGGAATTCCCGTTTTTTTGATGTTTTGGTATAGTTTCGTATTTGGATGAAGCGCAAAACCAACAACCAATTCAGGCTCAATATCAATCAACTTTTCGGTATTCATGTCTTGCTCCAAGCCTAATTCAACAATGTTACCTTCGTCGATTCTTTTTCTTGTCCTTTTTGAAGAAACGTATTTGGTGTGCGGAAAACCAACAATAGTATTTTCAGCATTCAAAAGTTCTAACATCGGAATATGTGTAGTACTGGTAACCACCATTTTTTCAATAGGAACTTTAATTTCATTTTTAGAAAGGTTGGTTTTATCAGTAAGTGTGTAAGAAAAATATTCATGCGAGCTTTGAAAAGCTTTTTTAATCACTAATTTTTTCACTCCGTTTTCTGAAATAATATCAAAACCCTTGGCGTATTTTACGGTACTCTGTACAGCTTTCTTTTCGGTAGTTTTTTTAGTTTCTTGCTTACATTGTGTAAACAGAAGTAATAAAGAAAAAATAAGTAAATAACGTTTCATAGTAAGATGTTTTTATAGATGGAAGATTAGTGTATCTCCGTAATTTAGTTTTAGTTCGAATGATTTTTCCAACGGAATTTCATTCATATAAGCCCAAAGACTTCTCATCACACCCGCATGGGTAACAAGCACGACTTTTTGATGATTTTTGGTTGTTAATTCGGTTAAAAAATTGGTAGTTCTCTTGTGTAAATCGATATAAGATTCTCCGTTTTTAGCAGGAGTTTTTACAAAATCATTCATCCAAATATCGAGTTCTTTTTTATCAATATCGTTCCATTTTTGGAGCTCCCAATCACCAAAATTGAGTTCTTTCAATCGGTTGTCAAAAATTACGTTAGCTGAAAGTTTTTCAGCCAAAAGCTTACAACGTTGTAAGGGACTGCTATAATACCTTACATCAGCGTCGTTGACAGGAACTTTTTTTAGAATATCGCTCGCTTCTTCCTCAAAAGTAGTCGCAACCTTTATATCTGCTTGACCATAGCATATACCTTTGGCAATATCAGGTGTGGTATGTCGTACTAAAATAACTTCCATAAGGCGAGTAGACTTAGATAAAAAACAATTTCAGCTACTTGTTGCAAGGCACCAGCACAATCTCCTGTTTGACCGCCAATCCATTTTTTAAAGAAATGGCTCATATACAAATAGGTAACAAGTAGTGGAAGAAAGACTAAAAATACCGTCGGTTTTTGAAAGAAAAATAAGGGGGCTATTCCAAAAATGGCTGATATGAGTAGCGATTTATTACTCATTTGTTTGGTAGTTGGTTTTATTTTAGAACTATCAATATCTCTTACATATTCATGTGTGTACAACAATACAGTTGCGATAAATCGGCTAATACTGTGTCCTGAAATAATTACTAGAATTAAATTAACTGATAGGTTTTGTAAATGATATAGAGCTAAAAACTTTATAGCTAGGATAAAGACCAAACCGCTTACTCCGAAAGTTCCTAGTCTGGAATCTTTCATAATGGTTAAAATCTTTTCTTTGGTCCATCCACCACCAAAACCATCACATACATCGGCAAATCCATCTTCATGAAAAGCTCCTGTAATCCAAATAGAACTAATCATACTAATTACAATCGCAATATCCGTAGGAAAAATATAAGAAGAGGCAAAATAGGCTAGTGCTGCAATACTTCCGACTACAATTCCTACTAAAGAAAAATAACGACTGCTTTTGTTGAGTATTTCAGGAGAATGATCTACCCATTTAGGACACGGAATTCGTGTAAAAAACAATACAGCAGTTAAAAAATAATGGATTTGTCTTTTTATCATAACTAGGCTTCACTAACATTGGCACTTTTAAAAGTAGCCATTTCGTTTAAAAAGTTTACACTCGATTGAATAATAGGAAATGCAACCGCACAACCTGTGCCTTCACCTAAACGTAAACCTAAGTTTAAAAGTGGTTCAGCGTTTAAAAATTTTAACATTTTTTGATGCCCTTGTTCACCTGAATTATGACAAAAAATACAATAGTCTAAAATATCAGATTCCATAGCATGAGCGGCCAATAGGGCAGCAGTAACAATAAAACCATCAATAAGTAAAGTCATTTTTAAAGAAGCAGCTTCTAACATGGCTCCACACATCATTACAATTTCAAATCCGCCAAAAGCAGTTAAGGCTTCCATAGGTGTTGAAATAGAATCGGCGTGTAACTTATAGACTTCACATAATATGTCGATTTTTGTTTGTAGTCCTTTATCATCAACTCCAGTTCCTCTACCTACACAGTTTTCAATAGGTGTATTGGTAAAATAACTCATTAACAAAGCCGCAGATGACGTATTGCTAATACCCATTTCACCAAAACCAATAACATTGCAACCTTCACTATACACCTTTCTTACCAATTGTCTTCCTTTTTCTAAAGCTTCTTGGCATTGTTTTGAAGTCATAGCTTTGGTAGTACTATAATCTTGTGTTCCCTTTGCTATTTTGGCATTGGTAAGCTGTGGATGTGTTTCAAAATCAGCATTCACACCAGCATCTACAATATTTAAATGAATGTTATTCTGTTTACAAAACACATTAATAGCAGCACCTCCTTGCAAAAAGTTAAATACCATTTGTTGTGTAACTTCTTGTGGGTACGGACTCACTTTTCCTGTGGTAGCAATTCCATGATCTCCTGCAAAAACCATAATAGTAGGTTTTGAGAGTACAGGTGTAGTGGTATTTTGAATTAAACCAATTTGCATGGCGATTTTTTCTAAACTTCCTAAAGCACCAATAGGTTTGGTTTTGAAGTTGATTTCTTCTTGAAGTTCGTTCTGTAAATCTTTTGATAGAGGAGTTATTGTTGTTGTCATGTGTTATTTTAAGGTTAAAGGGAGTCCGGATACCATAAAAGTTGCTTTATCAGCCAATTTTGCTATGTGTTGGTTCGTCCAGCCTTGTAGTTGTGTAAACTTTCTTCCAGATTCAGAATTGGCATGTAATCCCATACCAATTTCATTAGAAATGATGATAATATTGGCGTCTATTCCAACCAATTTATTGATTTCTTCTTTGGCAATTTCTAACGCCTTTTCAATATCATATTTTGTGTCTACAAAGAAGTTCGTTAACCATAGTGTAACACAATCAACAACGAAAGTTTGTTTTTCAGAAATTACGTTACTTAACCATTTTTCTTCTTCAACAGTGGTCCAACGTTTATCTCTATCAGAAATATGTCTGTCAACTCGTTGTTTGAAATCTTCATCCCAAATACGAGAGGTGGCTAGGTAAATAGGGGTGTCAGATAAAGATTCGGCTAGCTTTTGAGCATAGCTACTTTTACCTGAGCGTTCACCTCCTGAGATATAATATATCATGAAATCGCATTTTTTGTTGACACAAAGATTGGAAAGATTTTTAATAAAAAACAAATTAAAATAGAGAACTGTTTATTTTTGCTGAACTAAAACCACGAATTATGACAGTATCTTCTTTTATGCCAGCAGTAACCCAAATGATTTATGACATGGGCTTACAGAACTATTTAAACGGAATTACTTTTGAGTGTCCAGAAGTAGCTTTACAAGAAAAAGAAGTAGCTGTTCGATATAAGTTGGAAGGAAAAGTGTTAACGAGTAAAGAAATAACGGCTATTTTTTCTAAAACCAAGGCAGAAGGAAAGACGTTGTACTATGTTGATGAACCTGTTTTGGAAAGTATCGCACCCGACATTGTTTTTACACAAGATGTATGTGATGTTTGTCAGATAGATACAGAATCTGTGGCAAAATCGGCGTATAAATTGCCTAAGGTTCCAGAATTAATATCTATTACTCCCAATTCTTTAGAAGACGTTTTTGAGAATGCGTTAACTATTGCAAAAGCTATGAAGCAGGAAGCGGTAGGAGAGGCGTATGTGAGTGGATTGAAAAAACGTATTTATGATATTGTGGATGTACAACGTGAACACAGAATCCAGTCGAAAAGTGTGATGTTGTTAGAGTGGATTGATCCGTTGTTCAATTGCGGACACTGGATTCCTCATCAAATAGGTTTTGCTGGAGGAATTGATTTGTTATCGCATCCATCAGGAGATAGTATTGTAATTTCTTGGGATAAAATAGTAAAATACGATCCAGAGGTATTGATTATTGCTCCTTGCGGATACGGAATTGATAGAACACTTGAAGATATGAAGTTTTTAGAAGAGAGAGAAGAATGGACGTCTTTAAGAGCGGTAAAAAATAAACAAGTATATATTGCCGACTTTGCCATGTTTACACAATCTTCTGCTGGTACTTTGGTGGAAGGAATTGAATGTTTGGCAAAAATGATTCATCCAGCTTATTATACCCTTCCAGAAAACTTACAAACAAAATTCGCAAATTATCATGATTTGATGGTTGCTAATTTATAAGAATACTATACATTTGCCGTGATTTTTGGTTTTTCTTTAATTATCTATTAAAGAGAATTAAAAGGGAATTCGGTGCAAAACCGAAGCTGTTCCCGCAACTGTAAGCTATTAAGCTTGTAACAAATACTCAAACCACTGTTTTTTTAATGGGAAGGTATGTTACAAGACGCAAGCCAGGAGACCTGCCAATTATTATAATTTAATTAAAACTTTCGGGATAAAAGTTTAATGTATAATGAAGAAAATAACAATAATATTTATACTGTTTTTTACAACTAATCTTTTTTCCCAAAGAGATACTATAACTGTTAATAAATTAAAAGAGGTAATAGTTAACGGGAAGAGAAATGTAGAAAAAAAACGCATTGCTACAAAAGAATTAAAGATTGGAGTTAAAGAACAAACAAAAAACCCTATCAACTTAACAAACCTTCTACGATATAATAGTCCAATAGCTTTTAGAGATTATGGAAATGGAGGTGTGAGTACCGCTCGTTTTAGAGGAACATCGGCTTCAAATACGTTGGTTTTATGGAATGGTATTCCCATTAATGCTGTAGGAAGCGGACAAACAGATTTTAATTCATTATCTGCAAGCTTGAATGATAATATCATTGTTCAAAGTGGAGGAAATAGTGCTGAATATGGTTCTGGTGCCATTGGTGGTACGGTACACTTGAAAGATGAATTGTTGTTTAAAGAGCATCAAAAATTTCAATTATTTACTTCTTACGGAAGTTACAATACAACGTCTAATTTTTTTAAAAGCTCAGTAGGAACAGATAAGTGGAGTATAAAATTAGCTTCTACGTTTAATTATTCCGATAATGATTACACATATATTGATGAGCGGTATAAAGATGATTATGGAAACCTACTAACTAATGAAAATGGTAATTACAAAAACTACGGAATTAATTTTGTCATAGGTTATAAGTTTACTCCTACAAATACTTTATCGTTTTATTCGACCGCTTACTATGGAAATCGTTTTTTTTCCAACGGTTTCCCAAATCCATCTGCGAGTAGCGAACGAAATGAAGATTTCAATGAACGAAATTTATTACAATGGAAGTATGCGTTTTCGTCACAGTTTAAACAGGAGTTAAACTTAGCCTATCTAACACAAAAGTATAGTTATTATAGGAATAAGGATGTTGAAAATTTTGAATTTGGAAAGTCAAAAAATGTATTTATAAACCACTCTTTAACTTATAGATCATCTAATGTTTTGTCGTTTAATTACAAAACTATTTATGAAAATATAAACGGCAGTAGTTCTGATATAGGTACTGAAATAAGAAATTCAGTTGCTTTTGTAGGAAGTGTTAAATATCAACCTACTGAAAAATTAATAACGAATTTACAAGTTAGAAAAGAAATTAATTCAGATTTTAATGTGCCTCTGTCTTTATTCGTAGGAGGAGAATATAGATTAGCTAATCAATTAAACATCCTAGCCAATTTTTCAATAAATTATCGAGTACCTACTTATAATGAAATGTATTGGCCTGTAGTAGGAAATTTAAACTTAATACCAGAAAATTCAAAACAAGGGGAATTGGGAGCTTCTCTTAAAAATGAAAATATAAATATAACATCTACATTATTTTATATCCATATTAATGATAAAATTCTTTGGTTACCAACAGGTGGCAGCAATTTGTGGAGACCAAGAAATGTAGGTGATGTGGTTAATAAAGGAATTGAAACTTATGTGAGTTTTAAGAAAGAGATAGGAGAACATATAGTTGACTTCTCTTCCAATTATACGTTTACGTTAGCGGAAAATATAGAAACAAGAAAAGTATTACCATTTGCACCAAAGCATTTATTAAATTTTAATGTGGGATATGATTATAAAAGGATGAAAATTTTTATACAAAGTTTATATCAAAGTAGTGTATATACAAACCCAACAAACTCAAAAACTTATTCTGTAAAATCGGTAAATGTTCAAAACTTAGGAGTAACCTTTAAGTTATCTAGAGAACAATCAAAACTTCCAACGATAGGATTCATGCTTAATAATATATTTAATGAAGTGTATTATTTCTCAAATTTGCGTCCTATGCCAGGAACAAATTTTAATATCAATTTAAATTATAAATTTTAAACCAATGAAAATAACAAAACTACTTTTACAACTTTTTTTAATAAGTATAGTACTTATCTCTTGTTCTAGTGAAGATAAAATAGTTGAAGTAATTAGAGACAAATACGATAATGGAGTTATTGTAAGTGGAGAAGGACTTTATGGAAATAAAGATGGATTTATTTCTTACGTGAATAATGAGTTATCTGAGTCACAAAATTTTATTTATGCAGGTAAAAATGGAGCATTGTTAGCAGGATTAATTCAATCAATAGCTTTTTCTGAAACAGATGCTTATATCATTTTAAATGATGCTAATATGATTGTAATTGCAGATAGATATACTTTTAAAAAGAAGGGACAAATTACAACAGGGTTAAACAATCCAAGATATATGACTATTGTAAATGGAAAAGGATATGTTACAAACTGGGGTGATGGTGCAAATGAGAATGATGATTATGTAGCTATTATAGATATTGAAACTAATACAATTGAAGAGAATACAATTTCACTAGCCAATGGTGTAGAGCAAATTGTAAGTAAGGATAATAAATTATATATCTCACATAAAGGAGGTTGGTCATCAAACAACATTGTTTCTGTAGTAGATTTAAATAATAATAATGCAGTATCAACAATTACAGTAAAAGATAATCCTGATGATATGGCTTTTGATAGTACAGGTAATTTAATCGTTTTGTCTGAAGGTAAACCTTTAGAATATGGACCATACCCATATTTTAAAGCTATTAAAAACACTCCTTCTTCAATTTCTATTATTAATACAGTTGATAATACAATGATCAAAGAATTAGCTTTTCCAGAAAATAAAAGAGCTACTTATTTAGCATATTCTAATAACAAAATATATTATTATCAAGGAAATACAGATAAAGTTTACGGTATTAAAGAGACAGCAAATGAGTTAGCTGAACAAGGTATTGATGTAGGAGTTATTTATGGAATGAATGTAAGAGATAATCAATTATTTGTTGCTGAATATGAATTTCAAGAAGTAAGTGAGTTAATGGTGTATGATATTAATACTAAGAATAAAATATATTCAACAGAAGTAGGAGTAGGAGCTTCAAAAATTTATTTTAATTAAGTCGTCCCCTAGAAAAGGGAAATATTGCTATGAATAAGCTCACCAATTTGGTGAGCTTGTTTTTTATAAAAACTTTTCTTGTATTTCTTTAGAAGGAACCATACAGGCATTTTTTTTACCAAACCATTTATAGCGATTTTTAGCAATGTAATCGTATGCTAAGTTTCTAAAACTCTCTGGAAATATCAAAAAAAATTGCGTTAATTTCCAAACTCCACCAAAAGCATTCATAATTTTTAGCGCAGCTGTAGATTTAATATCATAAGCAACATTTGGCTCGTATAAAATAATAGAATCAACCTTGGAAGTATCTATCCCTAAATATTGTGTTATTTCTTTTCCTATATCCGATTGAAGAGAAGTAAAAACAAACTGATTTTTAACATCATATTTTATAACTTTTAGCACACTATTGTTGCAAAAATTACAGACACCATCAAATAAAATCACTTTTTTATTACTAGGTAAATTGTTCATATTTAATTTTTTTCAAAAAATTAAGTGTTAACTTGTAACATAAATCAAAATTAAGCGTCTTGTAAGAAAGTAAATAATGATTTAACAATAATTTATTAGTAGATTAGAAGAATTAGTATTTATTTTTTACTTAAAAATTAACTAACACTATGATTCGAATAGAAAATCTTCACAAATCTTATCCTATAGGAAAAGACTCACTTCATGTTTTAAAAGGATTAGATTTACATATAAAAGAAGGCGAATTTGTATCAATTATGGGGTCTTCAGGATCAGGAAAATCTACCTTATTAAATATTGTAGGTTTATTAGATACACATGATGAAGGAAACTATTACTTAAACGGACAGTTGATAGAAAACTTAAATGAAAAGAAAGCTGCAGTATTACGTAATAAGTTTTTAGGATTCGTTTTTCAGTCATTCAATTTGATTTCTTATAAGACAGCTTTAGAAAATGTAGCATTACCATTATACTATAAAGGAGTTGGTAGAAAAGAACGATTAGAAATAGCCTTAGAATATCTTGAAAAAGTAGGGTTAAAAGAATGGGCTAATCACTTACCAAATGAACTTTCTGGAGGTCAAAAGCAACGTGTAGCAATTGCAAGAGCTTTAGCTACCAAGCCAAAAGTTGTATTAGCAGATGAACCAACAGGAGCGTTAGATTCTACAACAACCGATTCGGTAATGGATTTATTAAAAGAAATTAACGATGAAGGTATGACTGTTTTTGTAATTACACACGAAGAAGAAGTAGCAGAACAAACTAATAGAGTTGTTCGGTTAAAAGATGGTGTTATTATTAGCGATGAGTTAACAAAAACAGCAACGAATAAAGCAAAAGCAATTTAATTATGTTTGATTTAGATCGCTGGAGAGAAATATTTCAAAGTATTGGTAAAAATAAGCTGCGTTCGGTTTTATCAGGATTTACGGTAGCTTTTGCAATTTTATTGTTTACACTATTATTTGGAATTGTATCTGGATTACAAAATCAGTTTAAAACAGCTTTTGTAGACGATGCAACCAATGCTATGTTTGTAAGAGTATGGAAAACATCCAAACCTTATAAAGGATTACAAACAGGAAGAAGAATTCAGTTAAAAAATAAAGATTTTGACTACGTTAAAGATGAGTATGAAAACAAAATTCAACATTTAACGGCAAGAATATACAAGAGTGTAAATATTACCTACAAGAACAATCAAAATAACTATCAGTTAAGAGCAGTCCATCCAGATCATCAATTTTTAGAAAAAACAATTATTGATGAAGGAAGGTATATTAACGACTTAGACTTAAAAGACAAATCTAAAGTAATTGTAATTGGTAGACTTGTAAAGCAAGACTTATTTGGAGAAAAACCAGCTTTAGGAAAAAGAGTAAATGTTGATGGTATTTCATATAAAGTAGTCGGAATATTTTCAGATAAAGGAGGAGATAATGAAGAACGATTAACCTACATGCCTGTAACAACAGCACAAAAACTATACGGAAATAACGATTATATCAGTCAAATTAATATAGGGTATAATCCAGATTTAAATTTAGATCAGGCCATTACGTTTGGTAATAGACTAGAAAGAGATTTACGTGAAAAGTTAGACATTCACCCAAATGATCAAAGTGCTTTATCAATAAGAAACTTAGCGGAAGACAATAAAGGAATCAACCAATTTATGTTTGCATTGTACTTTATTGTCATATTTGTAGGCTCTGGAACTTTAATTGCAGGAATTATTGGTATCAGTAACATTATGATTTTTGTTATTAAAGAACGTACCAAAGAATTCGGAATTCGTAAGGCATTAGGAGCAAAACCATCTTCAATAATTGGTATGGTAATTCAAGAATCTATTTTAATAACAACCATAGCAGGGTACTTAGGTTTAAGTTTAGGAACCTATATTTTAAGTGCTATTGGAGATAGTTTAGAAAAATACTTTATAAAAGACCCAAGTGTAAGTCCGGGAATTGTAATAGGAGCTACCATTATTTTAATCTTATCAGGATTAATAGCAGGGTATTTACCAGCAAAAAAGGCAGCACAAATTAAACCAATTGTAGCACTAAGAGCAGACTAATTATGAAGTTTTTATTTGATTCAGATACTTGGCAAGAAATTTACGGAAGTATTCGTAAAAATAAATTAAGAACAGGTATTACTATTGTAGGGGTACTATGGGGAATTTTCATATTAGTAGTCTTGTTAGGCGCTGCTCGTGGTATGGAAAATAACTTTAAAAGAATTTTTGGAGATTTTGCTACCAACAGTATTTTTTTATGGACACAGAGAACAGACATGCCTTTTAAAGGGTTTCAAAAAGGAAGAAGATTTGATTTAACATTTAAAGATATTGAAGTTCTTGAAAAAGAATATAGTAATGAAATAAAGTTATTGGCGCCTAGAAATCAAACTAATGGTACTGTTGTTAAAGATTTTAAATCAGGTGATTTTCAGGTTAGTGGAGATTATCCCGTTTTAGATCGTGTACAAAAGAAAGATTTGATCTATGGAAGATTTCTCAATCAGAATGATATAAAGAACAACTCTAAAGTTTGTGTTATTTCGGAAGATATGTACAAACAACTCTTTGATAAAAAAGAAGTACCTATTGGGCAGTATGTAAAAATTAGTAACGTTAATTACAAAGTTGTAGGTGTATATAAACCTTCAAATACTATAGATATTGATGGAGATACAGCTTACATTCCATTTACAACCTTTCAAAAAGTATACAACACATCTAATAAAGTAGATTGGATGATGATTACAGCTAATGAAGGAGTAGATATCAAGCAGATGGAAAAAGATATTTTGTTAACCTTAAAAAACTTGCATAAAGTACACCCAGAAGATAAAAGAGCTTTTGGAAGTGTAAATTTAGGAGACCAAATAGATAAATTAATGGGCTTTTTAACAGGAATGCAGTTTTTAACATGGTTTGTTGGGATTGCAACCTTAATAGCAGGAGTTTTTGCCATTGGTAACATTTTATTAATTACCGTAAAAGAGCGTACGAAAGAAATTGGAATTAGACGAGCTTTAGGAGCAACTCCAATAAGTATTAAAAGACAAATAGTATTAGAGTCAGTGTTTTTAACCACTGTGGCAGGAATGCTAGGAATTATTTTTGGAGGACTTGTTCTATTCCTATTAGATCTTTTAGTAGGAGGAGGAGACGATCCAACATTAGTAAATCCAACCGTAAATATACCCATAGTAATGCTAGCCTTTTCAATCCTAGTAATTTTAGGAACTTTAATAGGATTAATACCAGCATATATGGCAACAGTAGTAAAACCAATCGAAGCATTAAGAGAAGAATAAAAAAAGAAATAATCAATTAATCATGAGCAAAAGAGCAAAAATTATCTTAGGAATAGTAGCACTATTATTTGTAGTCATCCTAATTTGGTTAGGAAAGAAAAATCAAAAAAGTGTGGTAACCTATGAAACAGAGAAACCATTCAGAACTACAATTGTTAAAAAAGCAGTAGCTACAGGAAAAGTTGTTCCTTTAGAAGAAGTTGAAATAAAACCTCAAATAGCAGGAATTATAGATAAAATAGTTGTTGAAGAAGGAGCAATAGTGAAAGCAGGTGATTTGTTAGCAACGGTAAGAGTAGTACCTAACGAACAATCGTTACAAAGTGCCAGAGGAATGATTAACTCTATACAAATTAGACTAAACAATGCAAAAACGCAATATGATAGAAATAAAAACTTATTCGACAAAGGCGTAATTTCTAGTCAAGATTTTGAAGCATCGCAATTATCATACAATCAAGCAAAAAATGACTTAAGAAATGCTCAAAACGATTATCAAATAATTAAGAAAGGATCTGTAGGTTCTGCCGGAGCTAATACAAATATTAGAGCGACAACCTCTGGTATGGTTGTAGAAATTCCTGTAAAAAAAGGATATCAAGTTATTCAATCAAATAACTTTAATGAAGGTACAACCATAGCAACAATAGCTGATATGGAGAAAATGATTTTTGAAGGTAAAGTAGATGAATCAGAAGTAGGAAAATTAGTAAAAGGATCAAACATTGAAGTTTCATTAGGAGCCATTGAAAATAAAAAATTTCCAGCAATATTAAACTTTATAGCACCAAAAGGAACAGAAGAAAACGGAGCTGTACAGTTTAAAATTAAAGCAGATGTAAAACTTGATGATAATTATTTTGTAAGAGCAGGATACAGTGCGAATGCAGATATAGTATTAGAGAAAAAAGATAGTGTTTTATCTATTAAAGAATCGTTATTACGTTTTGATAAGAAAACAGAAGAGCCTTATGTAGAAATAAAAAAGGGAGATGAGGAGTTTGAAAAACGTGAGTTAAAACTAGGAGTTTCAGACGGAGTAAATATTGAAGTTTTAGAAGGAGTTACTGCTTCTGATGAAATTAAAATCTGGAACAAAGCATCAAAAGACGATGAGAAAAAAGATTAATAATATTTAAATTGTTGGTTTACAGTATTAAAGCAGTTCTTTTAGGAGCTGCTTTTTTACTTTTAAGGAATAAAATAACACACTCATATCTAAAAAGGCGTCATTTAAGGAAGTTAAAACTAAAAAGGCTTTTTTGTTCTAGATATTTGAAGTGCTCAAAGTAAAAATGAGCATTTAATTTAATTTTTTGGGGAAAATTAAATTATTCTTTAAGGGGTAAAAGCAGCTTTTAAAAGCTGCTTTTTTTTTAAGAAATATTATTAACCTTTATAAAAAGGTAACTTCACTACTTTAGCAGGAATTTGTTTTTTACGAACTTGGATAAAAATATCACTATCAACTTTAGAGTTTTCAATAGTAACATATCCTAATCCAATTCCTTTTCCTAACGACGGACTCATCGTTCCTGAAGTAACACGTCCAATATTGTTTCCATCAGCATCAACAATTTCGTAATCATGACGAGGAACACCACGCTCAGTTAATTCAAATGCAACTAATTTACGAATAACACCCGCTTCTTTTTGAGCTTTTAAAGCTTCAGCATTTACAAAGTCTTTCGTAAACTTAGTAATCCATCCTAAGCCAGCTTCTATAGGAGAGGTCGTATCGTCAATATCGTTACCATATAAGCAATATCCCATTTCTAAACGTAAAGTATCACGAGCAGCCAACCCAATAGGCTTAATTCCCCAATCTTTACCAGCTTCAAAAACCTTGTTCCAAAGTTGTTCAACATCTTCATTTTTTACATATACTTCAAATCCACCAGAACCAGTATATCCAGTAGCAGAAACTACTACATTCGGAATTCCAGCAAAATCAGTGATTTCAAAAGTATAGAATTTAATATTCGATAAATCAACTGAAGTTAACGATTGCATTGCTTCTGCAGCTTTAGGACCTTGAATAGCTAATAACGACCAATCTTCAGAACGATTTTCCATTTCAACATTCAAATCGTTGTGTTGAGAAATCCAGTTCCAATCTTTTTCAATATTAGAAGCGTTTACTACCAACATATACTCATTTTCAGCAATCATGTAAATAATTAAATCATCTACAATTCCTCCATCAGCATTCGGCATACAGCTGTACTGTGCTTTTCCAGGAACTAATTTAGAAGCGTCGTTAGAAGATATTTTTTGAATTAAAGCCAAAGCATTTTCTCCTTTTAAAAAGAACTCTCCCATATGGCTTACATCAAAAACACCAACTCCTTTTCTAACAGTTTCGTGTTCAGCAGTTACTCCTTCGTATTGTACAGGCATATTATAACCTGCAAAAGGAACCATTTTTGCTCCCAAAGCCTCATGTACATGTGATAAAGCTGTATTTTTCATGTGTTTGTTTTTTATTGTTTTTGTAACCTTTTAACGAATAAAATAATAAGTAAACATTATTTTATTCATGTTGGTTTTATTATTGTGTATTGTTTGTTTAAAAAAGTGATGCTAAAGTATTGAAAAATTAGCAAACAATACAGTTGAATCTGAGTAATATGTAAGAGTATATTACCCAAATGTTTGTTAATATTTTCTTTGTTTTAGCTAAGAATAGTAGATTTGATGAAAAATTAAAAGAAAAAGTTGTTGTAATTTCTTAACGTTTGAAACGACAACCTGAATCAAAGGATAAACTTAATGAAGCTGAACAAAAAAACAATCTTAAACATTGCATTTGTTATAATAATTGGCCTATTATTATACCCACCAACTAAAATTTATTTTATTAGGTTAGTTTCGTTTTCTCCTTCAACTATTACTGAAGAAAAAAGAGAAATGTTAAACGACTACAATTGGAATCTTAAAGGCTTAAATACTTCGAATATAGATTTTAATGAAACTAAGAATAAAGTAGTTTTTGTAAATTTTTGGGCAACTTGGTGTCCACCTTGTATTGCCGAAATGCCAAGTATTCAAAAGTTATATGACGATTATAAAGACAAGGTTGAATTTGTATTTGTGAGTAACGAAGACTGGACGACTATTGAGGCTTTTTATAAAGACAAAGGGTATGATTTACCAACGTATAACATTTTATCAAAAGTACCAGGTCAACTGGTAAGCAATTCAATTCCTGCGACGTTTATAATTGATAAAAACGGAACTATTGTCGTAGATAAAAAAGGACCTGCCGATTGGAATAGTGATAAATTTAGAATTTTGTTAGACGAATTACTACAATAGAATATTTACCTTTGTAGCATGAGTCAAGAACAACCAAACAATCCGCTTCACGGAATAAAACTAGCCACCATGTTAGAAGAATTATACTTGGAATATGGTTGGGAAGAAATGGGAGAGATGTTGAATATAAATGCCTTTAAAAAGAATCCAACCTATACCTCTAGTTTAAAATTTTTAAGAACAACACCTTGGGCGAGAGCTAAAGTAGAAAGGTTGTACTTAGAAATGATAAGTAATTAAATCAAACAACCCTATAGAGTTTAGTATAAAATACCGTACAAACTAAAGGTTAAATACACAAACTTAGTATTTATAGTCTACTCATTTTTGTGTAGTTTTGATATTAGATGAAGAAACCCACTTTTTACATACTTCCTGTTTTATTTCTGCTAATTATTTCTTGTTCCAAAACAGTAAAGGAACAAGCCTTAACTATGAAAGATGTTTTTCCTTCACAGAAAAATACAGACTCAACTTTTGTTTTTGATTTAGATACGGTGAAGAACTTTGAGTCACTAACCTCAGTTTTTTGTAAGAACTATTATAAAAAGAAAACAAGATATTTTATAAAAACATCTAAAAATGATATTCCTTTTTCAATTAGAAAAATTATTGTTTGTGGTAATGCAGCTTGTGGATTAATTAAATTTAAAAATATATTATATATTGATTCTTCTATAGATAGTTTGTTTTATCATAACCGAATAAAATATAATTTTAATACAGTTAGCTTAGAAAAGATGTTGGAGAAACAGTTTTTTAATAATAGAGAAAATCCTGAATTTGCTGATAGTCCACATAAAAGTTTGCTGTTTTTAGAATTTTCAGAAAGCATAGATAGTTCTAAAGAAAGTTTAAAAAATAAAATGGATACTATTTCAACATCATATTATAATTTTATTACTGGTTTTAATAAGAAAAATACAGATTCTCTTAAGAAAAAATATCCATTACAGATCATATTAGAAAAAGCTTTTCCGTTTATAGATGAAAATGGGAATCGTACTAATTTTTACAATTCACCCCCACCACCAGCTCCATTAGAAATAGTAGAATAATGTCATATTTCATCGACGTCATATTACCCATTCCGTTGCAAAAAACGTTTACCTATACGGTAACCGAAGCAGAAGCCTCTTTCTTAAAAAAAGGAATGCGTGTAGCGGTTTCTTTCGGAAAAAGTAAGATATATACCGCATTGGTGTTTAACATTCACCAAAATGCACCCGAAGTATACGAAGCCAAAGACATTCATCAAATATTAGATGATACGCCTATTATAACGGAACAACAGTTAAAACATTGGCAATGGATTTCGAGCTATTATATGTGTTCGTTAGGCGATGTGTATAGAGCAGCCTTACCTTCAGCATTTTTGCTAGAAAGTGAAACCATCATCTATAAAAACGAAAACTTTGAAGAGGAAGCAATATTAACTGATGAAGAGTTTTTAATTTTTGAAGCCTTACAACATCATTCACAGTTAACCATTCATCAGGTTGCTGATATTTTAGGAAAGAAAACCGTACTTCCTATCATTAATGGATTAATAGAGAAGAGTGCGATTTACATTAAAGAAGAGATTTACGAAACATACAAACCTAAACTGATTAAGTATGTTCGGTTACATAACAACTATAACTCAAATGAAGGCTTACAAACGCTTTTAGAAGAACTTTCAAGAGCTAAAAAGCAACGAGAAGCGGTACTGACGTATTTTCAGTTAGCAGCGGCTAAAAAGCCTATAAAAGCAAAAGATTTAGAAGAACAATCGGGAGCTTCTTCCGCAGTTTTAAAAGCCTTGGTAGAGAAAGATATTTTTGAATTTTATCATATTCAAACCGATCGAATTAGCTATCAAGGAGAAACGAATCAGATAAAAGAATTGAATGAGTTTCAACAAGAAGCCTTCAATCAAATAAAAACTTCTTTTGAAACACAACAGGTAAGTTTATTACACGGGGTTACAGGCTCAGGTAAGACAGAAATTTATGTAAAACTAATTAAAGAAGTGATTGCTGAAGGAAAACAGGTATTGTTTTTACTACCAGAAATCGCTTTAACAACCCAAATCATTACCCGTTTACAAAATTATTTTGGAAACTTTATTTCGGTATTCCACTCTAAATATTCTATGAATGAACGCGTAGAGGTGTGGAATAATGTGTTAGAAAACAAACCGAAAGCGCAGGTTATTTTAGGAGCGCGTTCTTCGTTGTTTTTACCATTTTCAAATTTAGGACTGATTGTGGTGGATGAAGAACACGAAACGTCTTACAAACAATTTGAACCGTCACCACGTTACAACGCACGCGATGCTTCGGTAGTATTAGGTCATTTACACCAAGCAAAAGTGTTGTTAGGTTCTGCAACACCATCAATAGAGAGTTATTTCAATGCTGAGCAAAACAAATACGGATTTATAGCATTAACGCGTCGTTTCGGAAACATTCAGTTGCCTAAAATTGAATTGATAGACATTAAAGAAAAGCATCGAAAAAAGGAAATGAACGGTCATTTTTCGGATCGTTTATTAAAAATGATTACGGAAGCGTTGGAGGAAAAAGAACAGGTTATTTTATTTCAAAACCGACGTGGATTTTCGCCTGTGGTAGAGTGTACTACCTGTGGAGTTTCTCCTCAATGTCCGAATTGTGATGTGAGTTTAACCTATCATAAATTCCGTAAAGAGTTAAAATGTCATTATTGCCATTACCAACGTGCAATGCCGAATAGTTGTGGCGCTTGTGGGAGTGCTACCTTAGACACCAAAGGTTTCGGAACGGAGCAAATAGAGTTGGAGCTAAAAGAGTTATTTCCAAATCATACTATTGGACGAATGGACTTGGATACCACCCGAGGAAAATATGGGTATCAAAAGATTATTGGAGCTTTTGAAGCCCAAGAAATTGATATTTTGGTAGGAACGCAAATGCTTTCCAAAGGATTGGATTTTGAAAATGTATCGTTGGTAGGAATCTTAAATGCGGATTCTATGCTTAACTTTCCTGATTTTAGAGCTCATGAGCGTGCTTTTCAGCTGATGGTACAAGTATCGGGTAGGGCAGGACGTACTAAAAAACAAGGAAATGTAGCGATACAAACCTACAATCCGTATCATCAGATTTTACAGCAGGTATCTACTAACAACTATACAGAAATGTATAAAGAGCAGTTGCAAGACCGTTGGCAGTTTCATTACCCGCCATACTATCGCTTGATAAAAATCACCCTAAAACACAAAGATTATACGCGTGTTGATAACGGTATCAACTGGTTAGCCAAAGCGTTACAAAATGTGTTTCATGAAAATGTATTAGGTCCTACAGCGCCTGCGGTTTCTCGTATCCGAAACCAGTATATAAAGAATTTAGTGATTAAAATTCCGCCAAAGCAATCCTTAGGAAAAACCAAAGAACAGCTACAAAAAATTAAAAATACCTTTGAAGCGGTCAAAGATTTTAGACCCATCCGATTTATTATTGATGTGGATGCTTATTAGGAGTTTAGTTAACAGTTTCGATTATAAGCAATGGAGCACAAGACATTACTTTGCAAAGTACAAGTCCAGCTGAATGTCCCCACGGATTTCCATAAATAGGCAAGAGCTAATAATAAATTATATATGGTGTTGTGTGTAGTTTTAGCGATTATACATAATTTGAGTTATTCCCTTTTCGGAAGGTTTTCTGCTAATTAAAAATGTAGCAGAACCTTTATTATATACTAAATAATCATATTTATTCCACCCATTAAATTTATATCCATTGGATAAAATGTCAGTTTTCAGGTTTGAAATATTATAATCAGATCCAAGGTAAATATTTAGGTAATGAGTTGGTTTTTTTGAACTCAAAATTTCTATCATCATAATACTACTATGTTTGTTAGGATTACCTCGAGCAAAAATTCTAGTCTTTCCTTTGTTTTTAGTTTCAAATAATTGAAAACCATGTCCTTCAATCATATATGAGTTTATACTGTAAAATGAAATTTGGGTTAGTTCTTCTATCCAACTCACTTTAATTTCTTGAGATTGAATTGTTATTGACAGAAATAATGTTGATAAGATCAAATATTTTTTTCTCATAATTTTCTTTTTAAGAAATACCTCCAGAATAGCGTTCGACTATTTTCCACTTCCCATTTATCTTTTCTATTTTAATATTGTCGTTCCAAGCACATAAATCTCCACAGTAAAAGCTGTAATGTAAATAACCAACAGTGTAATTCCAATTAAATATAATTCTTGAAACGCCCAAGTAACCATACTCATTTTTTTTGGGGTTAAAGTCTTTTATCTTTTGAGGATTAATGTATTCAAAGGCAATTTTTTCATTCGAGAAATTGTAATCTAAGTTTCGCTCTTTTATCTTTCCTTTTTTCAGGTCGTAAAATAAACGTTCTTCTTTCTCAAATTTTTCTAATTCATTTTCAAACCTCTTTTTATTTTCCTTTATTTTCTCTTTAGAATAACTAATTCCGTTTGCTCCAGTATCATATCCATTAGGTTTAACAGAATTAGCTGTATTTGTATCCAGTTTAGAAAAAATATAAAGTTTTAATTGTTTATCCTCCCAATTATTAAGTTTTACTATTTCATCGAATTTTATCATTTCAAGGATAAGATTATTAATAGCTATATTCTCATTCTCAATATATTTTTCGCTTTCATAATTTTGACAGCTAAAAAGACAAATAGTGCTAAAAAGTATAAGTAAATTCTTTTTCATATTTATTCAATTAAGTATTGAAACTAATCATTATTAAAATTCCGAATATCCACAATATCTCCATTTTTAAGTTTGTTTTGGGTGTCTATGGTAAAAATGGTTTCAGCAACGTACTCAGGAGTGTACAACTGGTCGTTTTCTTTTAAATTGATAAAACGTTGTACGTTTTTAAAGTCTTTTTCATTGGTACTTCTAATATCAGTTTGCATATTGGTATCTACCACACCAGGGTAAATAGCATTGCATTTTACACCATGTTCAAGCTCGTTTTGTTCAGCAGCAATAGTTTTGGTCATCATATCAATGGCTGCTTTAGACGTACAGTAAATACTCCAACCTTCATACGGTTTTACCGCAGCTCCAGATGAAATACTAATAATCTGCTTTTTACACATCAACTGTTGTGTAGCTTCAATAAACAAACTCGATAAAATAAGTGGAGTAGTGGTATTCAAATGAATACTTTTGGCAATATCTTCCGAAGGAATATTTTCTAGGTTCGCTATGGTACCGAGTCTTCCCGCATTATTCACCAAGGTAATCGATGAAACTTCCAATTTCTGAATTTCATCTAATAACATTTTAAACGTGTTGTGTGTGGCTTTGGTATCAGATAAATCTACAGAAAGCTGTACCATATTTTCCAAATCCACAATGCTTCTGGATAGTGAGTATACCCTGTAATTTTCTTGTGCGTATTTTTTGGCTAAGGCTCTACCGATTCCTTTACTTCCTCCGGTGATGATGATAATGTTCATAGAGTAAAAATAAGGAAATATTAGTAGTTGTACTCTAAATTGTGAGATTTCTTCCTTCGGTCGCAATGACGAGTAACGTTATAGCGAGGAGTGATAACGACGTGGCTATCTTTTAGTGGATACAAAGATTGCTTCGTTCTCACTCGCAATGACGGTTGGGGTGTTAGTTGTCATTTCGAAGGAGATACAACTGAGAAATCTTATAGTTGATTGTTTGTGACTCTAAAGAGTACTTGGAACTTCATTGTGTGAGATTCCTCTCTTCGGTCGGAATTGTAAAGGTTAACTAATTCGTTGACAATTTTGGTTAAAAATATTAGGAGCCACACCATTTAAACTTTGGTGTGGTCTTTCTTGATTATAATAATAAATATATTGTAATATTTCCTCTTTCAAAT